>NZ_RAWD01000004.1:0-116262 GCF_003612065.1 Corallococcus sp. CA047B | reverse complement strand
GGGGCGCGGGCGTCGCACCGACGGCGGGGGTGCTCACGGTGGGGCGTGCGTGCGCGGGGACCGTTGTGTTCTGGGCCGGAGGCGTCGCACCGACGGCGGGGGTGCTCACCGTGGGGCGTGCGTGCGCGGGGACCGCCGCGCCCTGGGCTGGAGGCGTTGCACCGACGGCGGGCGTGCTCATCGTGGGCCGTGCGTTCGCGGGGACCGTTGCGTTCTGGGCCGGGGGTGTTGCTCCGACGGCGGGAAGGGCGTTGGCGGTAGGCCGTGCAGGCGCACCAGCCGGCGCGACCTGCGGCGGAGGTGTTGCTCCCACGGACGGAATCCCGGGGACGGTGGGCCGCGTCGCGGACGCGGAGCCCACGGGCGGAACTCCCGGTGGTGGCGAGCGCGGCGTGGCGGTCATCGGCGCGATGCCCGGAGGCGTCGGACGCGGCGGTGCTCCTCCCGCTCCCACGGGCGCAAGCCCCGCTGGCGTTGGACGCGGTGCCGCGCCCTCGGTTCCCATGGGAGCCACTCCCGGCGGTGCCGCACCCACGGGCGCGAGCCCCGCGGGCGTCGGACGTGGGGGGGCTCCAGCGGTCGGCGCACGCGGCGGTGCGGCCGGGTCCGCGGGCTTCTCCACCGAGGTTACTCCACCGGCCGATGAAGGCCTCGCCGTCGCCGGAGCCACCGCCGGGATTCCCGCGGACGACGGAGACTGCGCTCCCGCGGGCGCGACTGGGGGCGGCGTGGCGCGGGTGGCCGGTCCGGTTCCCACCGGCGGTGCCGCGCGCGGTGGAACTGCTGGGACGGCGCCGCTCGGGGGGCGTGGCGCGGGCGCGACGGACGGGGGGACGGCCGCCGTCAGGCGGGGCAGCGCTGGACGTGCGGGTGGCGCGGGCGTGGAAGGCCCTGGCGGTGCGCCGGACGTCGGATCAGAAGGCTCGGACATCGGCGGTGCCTAGTTGGCCATGGCCGGCAGGTCGTTGCTGTTGTGGCCCGCGAGCCGCGTGTTGCGGTTCGACTGGATCGACTGCTGGATGTCCGCTTCCGTCATGCCGGACGACAGCGTGATCGACGTGGACGTCTTCTGGCCCGTCTCCACGTCACACGCGGACACGTTCACCAGCCCGTCCGTGTTGATCTCGAACGTCACCTCGATCTTCACCTCGCCGCGATACCCGATGCGGAAGCCCGCGAACTCGAACTCGCCCAGCATCTCGCACTCTTCGGCGCGGTTGGACTCGCCCTGGTACACGCGGATCTTCACCTTCTCCTGTCCGTCGCGGCTGGTGGTGAAGGTCTTCGAGCGGTCGATGGGCACCGGCGTGTTCTTGTCGATGATCTTCTCGGTGTACCCACCCACCGTGCCAATGCGCAGCGTCAGCGGCGTGACGTCCACCAGGAACGTCTCCGTCTTGCTGTCCAGGAGCGCGTGCGACTGGAGCGCGGCCCCCATCGCCACGACCTGATCCGGGTTGATGCCCTCCAGCGGATCCTTCTGGAAGTAGTGCTTCACCGAGTTGCGGATGATGGGCAGCCGCGTGGGCCCGCCCACCAGGATGACCGCGTCGATGTCCGCCGCCGTCAGCCGCGCGCTCTGCAGCGCTTCGTCACAGACCTTGAACGTGCGCTGCACCAGGTCCATCACCATCCGGTTGAACTGGTCCTGGTTGAGCGTGTTGCGCAGGTCCATCACGTTGCCGTTGGCGTCCTGGCAGATGCCCTGGCAGACCACTTCCGCCGTGCCGTACTGGCCCACGTCGATCTTCGCCTTCTCCGCCGCGTCCTTGAGCATCTGCAGGCAGTACTTGTTCTGCCGCAAATCCAACCGCGTGCGCGCCAGGAAGTCGTCCGCCATCCACGTCATGATGCGGTCGTCGAAGTCGTCGCCGCCCAGGTACGTGTCGCCCGCCGTCGCGAGCACCTCGAAGACGTCCTTGCCAATCTCCAGGATGGACACGTCGAACGTGCCGCCGCCCAGGTCATACACGACGACGCGCTGGTTGACGTCCCGGCCAAAGCCATACGCGAGCGCCGCGGCGGTGGGCTCGTTGATGATGCGCAACACCTCCAGCCCCGCGATGCGGCCCGCGTCCTTGGTCGCCTGACGCTGGTTGTCGTTGAAGTACGCCGGAACCGTGACGACGGCCTTGGTCACCTCGCGGCCCAGGTACGTCTCCGCGACGGCCTTCATCTCCTTGAGCACCAGCGCCGAAATCTCCGGCAGCGAGTAGCTGCGCTCGCGCACGCCGATGCGCACCGAGTTGTTCTCGCCCTCGACGATGCGGTACGGCATCACCGCCTGCGCCTTCTTCACCTCGTCGGAGAAGTAGTAGCGGCCGATGAGCCGCTTGGCCGAGTACACCGTGTTCTCGGGGCTGGTGATGATGTTCTTCTTCGCCGCGTTGCCCACCAGCACGGACCCTTCCTCCAGGAAGGACACGCACGAGGCATGCGTCGTCTCGCCCCACTCGTTGGGGATGACCGTGGGCTGGCCTTCGTGGACGACGGACACGCACGAATACGACGTGCCCAGGTCGATGCCGATTGCGATGTCGTCCGCCATTCCGTCTCCGGTAAAGACCTGCACCCCGGTTCCTCTGGGGGGGAGCTGCCGAGAAGCGGACCGAGGTTAGGCCCCACGGTGTGACGTGTCAATTCACTGGAAGGCCAAACGCCAGCCATTTCAAGGGCTTAGCGCCAGAGCAGGGGAGCAGGGGGGCGTCGCTGAATCGCACCCACCCCGGCCTTATCCCTAGGAAGGAAGGGGGGTACAGCGCATGTCCGCGATTCTCGCCGCGTTGTCGTCGGATCCCAATCTCCTGCGGTGCGAGCTGCACCGCCTGACACAGCAGGTCGTCCTGCGTCCGGACGCCCGCGCCAATGCCCTGGGCGTGGGCTCCTATGCCCAGGAGGAGGTCCTGCTGCGCCGGCTGGCCCCGGGGACGGACGTCACCCTGGACGACCTGGGCCCTCCACACGAATCGGAGGCGGTGCTCTTCCACGCGGGTCGGCTGCCACCCGGCCTGTCGCCCGAGGACAACACCCAGCCCTTCCGGGCCCGCCACTGGCTGTTCGCCCATCAGGACCCGCTGCCGGGCTTCGAGCCCCTGCGCGCTCCGCTGCTGGCGCGCGTGCCGGAGCACCTCCAGCGGCAGGTGCGCGGCGCCACCGACAGCGAGGTGCTCTTCGCCCTGTTCCTCAAGCACCTGCGCGACGCGGGCCGCACGGATGATCCACGCCTGGAGCCGGCCGTCGCGGGGCGCCTGCTGCGCGACACGGTGCGCGAGGTGGAGGCCGCGCTCGTGGCGGCGGGGCAGGTGCGCACGCCCCCATTGAACCTGGTGGTCACCAATGGCGCGGTGCTCCTGGCCACCCGCTGTGGCGAATCTCCGCTGTACTACACGCGCCTGGAAGGCAGCGCGGAGTGCGAACGCTGCGGCGTGGACGCGACGACGTCGGAGGCCTGGCCCGCGGTGGGGGCGCACCGGCGCCGACGCACCGTGGTGGTGGCCAGCCACGTCACCCGCACGCAGGGCTGGGTGGAGCTGGCGCCGGGGACGACGCTGGCGGTGGGGCCGGACCTCCAGGTCCAGCACCTGCCTCCGGCCTGAGCCGGCTTGAGTCCGGCCGCTCGCGTCGGCGTGCCTCAGGGACCGCCGAAGAAGGACACTTCGAGGAAGCGCACGTAGAGGTTGCACGCGGCGTGGAAGAGGGTGCAGCCGACGATGGTGCCGGTGCGCTCGCGCATCCAGCCGAACAGCAGGGCGGGGAAGAACACCGCCAGCCGCCACGTCTGGAAGATGGCCAGGTGTCCCAGCGCGAAGAGCAGCGCCGTCACCCAGAAGGCCTTCCCCAGCCGACCGCCCAGCACCACGCGCCCCTGGGGCCACGCGTCGCGCAGGCGGGCCTGCACGTAGCCCCGGTAGAAGAACTCCTCCGGCAGGGCCACGACGAAGAGCTGATCGATGATCCACTCGCCGAAGCGCGGGGGCAGGCGCGGCTGGAAGTGGCCTTCGCCGATGGTGGGCGTCAGGTGGCGCGCGAGCCCCGGGGGCAGGTGCGGCACCACCTGCACGAAGGCGGCGAAGCCCGCGAAGAACAGCGGCCCCACGATGAGCGACAGGATGACGAACAGGCGCAGGTCCTGCTTCCACGCGTGCAGGGACAGGCCGTAGTCGCGGTAGTCCTCGTCACGCCAGCGCATGGGGATGAGCGGCAGGTAGAGGAAGCCCACCGTCGCCACCAGCTTGGGCACGCTGGTGCCACCGGCCAGGAGGAACGCGCCGACGATGCCCAGGAAGCCCAGGGCCCAGAGGCCCACCGCTTCCTGCACCGCGCTCAAGCGGAATGGTGGCCCCGGAGGCCGGCTCATGGCGCGTCCGCCGACGCGAGCTCCGCCTTCACCGCGCTCAGGGGCAGCGCACGGACGGCCTTGCCCCGGCGCTCGACGACGACGGCCACCAGCCGCCCGTCCCCGTCGTACAGGGGGCTGCCCGGCGCGAGCGTCAGGGGCACGTCGAAGAAGGGCGCGGGCGCGGCCTTCGCCTTCGCGGCGCGAGGCGTGTCCCTGCGGCCCTTGCCTCCCGGCGTGACGCCCACGACCCAGCGGCCCGCGAGTCCCTCCGGCACCAGCCGCACCGGCGCGGCGGGCCATGCGCCCTGGGGACCGGCCACCACCGCGACCTGGAGCACGGTGCTGGAGAGCACCACGCGCGCCGTCAGCGCATTGCCCGCGTGCTCCACCTGGGCGGACTGGGGGCCCACGTGCGCCACGGCGGTGAGGACCTGCCCGTCCGCGCCCACGATGATGCCGGGGCCGGCGTGCTGGGGACCGCGCACGCGCACCACGGAGCGGGCATGCAGTTCCAGCACGCGCTGGAGGTCGGCGCGCGACGGACGGGCCTCCGCGCCGGCCCGGGTGGGCGTGACGAGGAGGCAGAGCAGGGCGAGGACGAAGAGGAGCGGGCGGAACATCAGCGCGCCCGCGAGCCTATCAGCGCTCCCGCAGGGCGGCGAGGAAGCTGGCCGCGGGCCGGGTGTTGAGGATGTCCTTCTTCCTCGCCCAGCCCCGGCGCGCGGTGGCCACCGCGTAGGACAGGTTGCGCAGGTCCTCCTGCCGGTGCGCGTCGCAGCTCACCACCAGCTTCACCCCGCGTCCGACGGCCTGCCGCACGTACTCGGCCTTCAGGTCCAGGCGCTGGGGCTTGCCGTTGACCTCCACCGCCACGCCCCGTTCGGCCGCGCGCTCCAGCACCTCCTCCATGCGCAGGGGGTAGGGATCCCGGCTCTGGATGAGGCGCCCGGTGGGGTGCCCCAGGATGTGCATGTGCGGATTGTCCAGCGCGGCCAGCACCCGGCGCGTCATCTGGTCCTCGTCCATGGAGTGGCGCACGTGGATGGACGCGATGACGACCTCCAGCTGCTCCAGCACGCTGTCCGCGTAGTCCAGCGCGCCCGTCTCCAGGATGTCCACCTCGATGCCCTTGAGCAGCCGCACGCCGGGGACCGCCGCGTTCACGCGGTCGATCTCCTCCCACTGCCGCTTGAGGTCATCCACCTTGAGGCCGCCCGCGTAGATGGCCGCCTCGCTGTGCTCGGTGATGGTGAGGTACTTGAGGCCCAGGGCCTGCGCCGCGCGCGCCATCTCCTCCAGGGAGTTGCGCCCGTCGGACCAGGTGCTGTGCGCATGCACCGCGCCCTGCACGTCCTCCAGCGTCACCAGGTCCTCGGGCAGCTTCCCGGCCTTCGCCGCCTCCACCTCGCCCGAGTCCTCGCGCAACTCCGGCGGCACCTCCTGCATGCCCAAGAGCCGGTACAGCGTCGCCTCGTCGGGGACCGGGACCTTGGTGCCGTCCTCGCGGTGCGCCCCCCATTCGGAGATCTTGAGGCCCTGCTCATGCCCCAGGTTGCGCAGCCGGATGTGGTGGCCCTTGGAGCCGGTGAAGTGGTGCAGCGCGGTGGCGAAGTCCTCGTCCGGCAGCACGCGCAGGTCCACCTGGAGATCGCCCGCGACCATCCGCACGGAACACTTGCTGTCGCCCTTGCCCAGCACCGTCGCCACGCCCGGCGCGTTCGCGAGCGTGTCCAGCACCGGCCCCGCGTCCTGCGCGGAGGCGATGAGGTCCACGTCGGACACCGTCTCCGCGCGGCGGCGCACGCTGCCGCCCAGGCTGGCGCGCACCACGCCCGGGGCCGAGCGGATGAGCTCCAGCAGCTGCTCCGCGATGGGCAGCGCGTCGCCCAGCAGCTTGCGCTCGCCCTTCGCGCGCCGGTACACGGCGATGCCGTCCAGCAGCTTCGTCTCGCTCTTGGCGCCAAAGCCCTTGAGCTCGCGCACGCGGCCTTCCTGGCAGGCGCGCTCCAGGTCCTCCACGCTGCCGACCTGGAGTTCCTTCCAGAGCACGGCGACCTTCTTGGGGCCCACGTCGGGCAGCTTCATCAGCTCCAGGAGGCCGGCGGGAAAGCGGGCCTTCAGCTCCTCGAAGGCGCTCATGCGGCCGGTCTTCACCAGCTCGGAGAGCTTCTCGGCGAGCCCGGGCCCGATGCCCTGGAGGTCCTGCAGGCGGCCCTCGTTGACGACGGCGCCCAGGTCCTGCGGCAGGTTCGCGATGCGGTCGGCGGCGATGTCATAGGCCCGGACGCGGAAGCCCGTCTCCCCCTGGAGTTGAAGCAGCAGGGACATGTCCCGGAGGACCTGGGCGACGGTCGCCTTGTCGGTGAGCACGGCCGCGGAGGGTGTCACGTCGGAAGTCACGGTCGGAAAATTAATGCTGGGGGAAGGTGGATGCAGGCCCGGACGGGTTGTGGGAAAAGGAACGCGGAAAAAGGAACGCAATGACGAAGATAAAGCTGGGGCCCGCGGACTTCGCAGAGAGGGAGATGCGCGGCTACGAAATCGGCAAGCGCAACGTCTGCATCGCGAAGATCCACGGCCGGTACAAGGGCCTCGACGACTGGTGCAACCACGCCGGGTGCCTGCTGTCGGGCGGCCGCATCGAGGACAACACCGTCGTGTGCCCCTGCCACGAGGTGGGCTTCGACATGGACACCGGGCAGAACGTCACCTCGCCCGGCGTGTGTGATGACCAGCCGACGGTGCACCTCGCGGTCGAGGACGGCACGCTCGTCGTCGACCTGCCCGACGCCTGACCTCTTCCCGCACCGCCCCCTTTCGACCTTTCGAGGAGCGTCCACCATGGGACACGACGGACACGACCACGACCATGACCCCCGTCATGGCCACTCCCACCCGCATGCCCCGGGGCATGAGCACGAGCACGGCCAGGACGGTCACGCCCACGAGCACGCTCCCGAGGATGCGCACGGCCATGCTCACGAGCACGGCCACTCGCACGAGCACAGCCACGCTCACGAGCACGGCCATGACCACGGGCACTCGCACGCGCACGGTGGTGACCCCGGGCATTCGCATGAGCACGGCCACTCGCACGAGCACGGCCACTCGCATGACCACGGGCATTCGCACGAGGGTTCGGCGGTGGCGGCGGAGCACAAGTCGCGGGCTCCGGTGCACGTCAGCGCGTTCGTGGTGACGTGTTCGGACAGCCGGGACGCGGCGCACGACCGCAGCGGGAAGGACCTGCGCGAGGGCCTGTCCGCCGCCGGGCACACCGTCGCCGGCCACACTGTCGTGAAGGATGATCCGGAGGCCATCCGGGGCGCGCTCGCGCAGGCGCAGGCGGCGGGGGCTCGCGCGGTGCTCTTCACCGGCGGCACGGGCATTGGCCGGCGCGACTGCACGGTGGAGACCCTTCGCGCGCTGTTCGAGAAGGAGCTGCCCGGCTTCGGCGAGCTGTTCCGGATGCTGTCGTACCAGCGGATCGGCAGCCCCGCGATGATGTCGCGCGCCACCGCGGGCACCTACCAGGGGATGATCCTCTTCGCGCTCCCAGGCTCACCGCAGGCGGTGCGTCTGGCGCTGGAGGCACTCATCCTCCCGGAACTGGGCCACGCGGTGCGCGAGCTCACCCGTTAGGAAGGGAAGGGCGCGCGGCACCAGGGCCGCGCGCCAGCCGATGACGGAGGAGCGCATCAGATGAAGAAGCGTCGTGGCGCGCACACCGGACTGAGCACCCAGGCGGCCGAGCGGCTGCGCCCCCGCCTGGACGCGTTCCTCGCCTCCACCGACGCGGGGGCCCGCATCGGCTTCGATCCGGTGGAGTTCCCCCATCGCTACCAGGACCCTCGCGACGTGGAGGTCAGCGCGCTGCTCGCGGCGGCGCTGGCGTACGGACGCGCGGACCTGTTCCGCCCGAAGGTGGATGGACTGCTGAAGCACATGGGCCCATCCCCCGCGGCCTTCGTGCGCAAGCTGGACGTGGCCGGCGCGAAGGCGCTGCTGACGGGCTTCGTGTACCGCTTCAACGTGGGCACCGACCTCGCCGTGCTGCTGCTGGGCATGGGCCGGGCGCTGCGCGAGCACGGCAGCCTGGAGGCGCTCTTCGTCCAGGGCTGGAAGGCCAGCGGCACGCTGCACGGCGCGCTCGCCGCCTTCACCGCCGCGCTCCGGGACGTGCCCATGGAGCCCCTGCGCGAGGCCATGGGCCCCGAGCGGGGCCTGCACCACCTGCTGCCCTCGCCGCTGGGACCGGGCGCGGCCAAGCGCCTCAACCTCTACCTGCGCTGGATGGTGCGCGGACCCGACGCGGTGGATTTTGGCATCTGGAAGCAGGTGCCCCCGTCCGTGCTGCTCGTGCCGCTGGACACGCACATTGGACGCATGGCGCTCCACCTGGGGCTGACCCGCCGCACGGATCTCACCTGGCGCACCGCCGAGGAAGTGACGGCGTCCCTTCGCGCGCTCGATCCCGACGACCCGGTCCGCTACGATTTCGCTTTGTGCCACTACGGAATGAGCGGGGCCTGCCCGGCGAAGACGCTGCCCCAGCACTGCGCCCGGTGTTCGCTCCTGTCCTCATGCAAGGTAGGACCCCGCGTCGTGGCTCGCGCCTCCCTGCAAGTCTGAGTCCCACCAGACCCTGAAAATGTTTGCAAGCGGTCCTCATGGCCCCTCGTTGACGGGTTGGCCCCGGATGGCTGCAATGCGGGCCGGCGGCGCGGGTGTCACGGACCGCGGGGCGCGAGGAGCAACGCGGTGCAGGCAATGCTGGTGGCGGTCCCAGCCCCGGTGGCCCAGGACGTGGAGCGCGACCTCTGCGCCACGGCGGCGGGACGCGCGTGTCGTGTGCTCCGCGTCGAAACGCCCCCGGAGCCCCTGCCCGAGGGACTGCTCGTGCTGTGGGACCATGGAGGTCCCCTGGAGGCGGTGAAGGCCCGCTGCCAGTGGGTGCACGCCCGGCGGCTGCCGACGCGCTCCTGGCTGGTGGTGCTCACGTCCCGCGACGGCGCGGAGGCGGAAGTCCTCAACGAGGCGGGCGCGGACGAATGTGTCGCGCCCCCCGGCACGCTCTGGGGCGCGAGGATCGCCGCGCTGCGCCGGCGTTCGGCGGATGGGGATGCGCAGGCGCTCCGGCGCACCCGCGACATCTTCCAGGGTGCGCTGGACGCGGTGCCGGAGCCGCTGTTCGTCAAGGACCGCGAACACCGCTACGTGGCGGTGAACAGCGCCTTCTGCCGGCTGATGGGGCAGTCCGTCGAAACGCTGCGCGGCAACGTGTCCTCCTCCGTCATTCCGGCCCATGAGGCGGAGCTGTCCTGGCGCCAGGACGAGCGCGCCTTCACCACCGGACAGACGGTGGAGGACGAGGGCGGCTTCACCGACATGAAGGGCCGCTCCTGCGAAGTGCTCACGCAGCGGGCCGCGTACACGCTGCCCAACGGGGAGCGCTTCGTCGTGGGGCTCGTGCGCGATGTCTCCGAGCGCTCCCGGCTGGAGACGCAGCGGCGGCTGGCGGAGCGGATGACGTCCGTGGGGACGCTGGCGGCGGGCGTCGCGCATGAAATCAACAACCCGCTCTCCTACGTCACGTCCAACCTGGCGTACCTCTGGGAGCGCGTGGCGCAGCCGGTGGTGCCGGCGGAGCAGTTGGAGGAGTTGCGGCAGGTGGTGGCCGAAGCGCTGGAGGGCGCCGGGCGCGTGCGCTCCATCGTGCGAGACCTGCGGACCTTCTCCCGGGTGGAGGAGGAGAGCCACGGCCCGGTGGACGTGCAGCGGGCGGTGGATGGCGCGCTCAAGCTGATGCGCGACGAAATCCAGCACCGCGCGCGCCTGACGTGCGAGCTGGAGCCGGTGGCCGCGGTGCTCGGCAACGAGGGGCGGCTGGGACAGGTCGTCACGCACCTGCTGCTCAACGCGCTTCAAGCGTTCGGCGAGCGGCCCGCGGAGGAGAACCTGCTGCGGGTGCGCGTGCGCCCGGGCCGTGAAGGGCACGTGTTGATTGAAGTGGAGGACAACGGCCAGGGGATGCCCGGCGACGTGCGCCAGCGCATCTTCGACCCGTTCTTCACCACGCGCTCCCCCAAGGGCGGCACGGGACTGGGGTTGTCCATCTGCCTCACGCTGGTGCATGCGATGGGCGGCCACATCGAGGTCGCCAGCGAGCAGGGCCAGGGCAGCCTCTTCCGCGTGGAGCTGCCGGCGCTCACGGCGCAGGCGGAAGCGTCGAAGCCCGTGGTGCTCGCGGTCCCGGCGGACGGGGCCGCGCAGGCCGTGCGCGCGACGAGGAACCTGCGGCGCCTGCTACTCATCGACGATGAGCCGGCGGTGGGCAGCGCGGTGAGCCGGCTTCTGCGCAACCTCTACGACGTGCACGTCATCCAGGACGCGCGCGAGGCCCTGAAGCGGCTGTCCCATGGGGAGCGGTTCGATGCCATCCTCTGCGACCTGATGATGCCGGGCATGAGTGGCATGGACTTCCTGGTGGAGCTGGAGCGGTTGGCGCCGGAGCTGGCGCCGCGCACCGGCTTGATGACGGGCGGGGTGAATCCCCAGGCCCGGGAGTTCGTGGGCCGCCGAGCGAAGGAGCTGCTGGAGAAGCCCTTCGAGCGCGACCAGCTGTGCACCTTCGTCGAAACCCTGATGCAATGAAGCGCCGCACCCGCTGGACGCTGGTGGCCGCGCTGTCGGTCCTGCTGCTGGGGCTCGTCTTCCTGCTGCCTCCGGAGCTGCGGGGGCTGTCCTTCATGCTGCGAGCGGCGGGCCTTCGCGGCACCACGGCGGAATCTCTGGCGCGCTTCGACACCGGGCCCTTCACGGTGTCGCAGCTCCAGGTGCCCACGCGCCACGGACCGGTGCGCGCGCGGCTCTACCAGCCGGCGGAGCGCAAGGGCCGGCTCATCGTGCTCACCTCGGGGGTGCATGCGGCGGGCATCGACGAGCCGCGACTGGTGAAGCTCGCGGGGGACCTGGCCACCGGGGGACAGCCGGTGCTCACGCCGGAGCCGCCGGACCTGTTGCGCTACGAAATCACCCCGCGTCTGACGGACGTCATCGAGGACACGGCCCTCTGGGCGCTGTCGCAATCGGCGCTGACGCCCGACGGGAAGCTGGACCTGTTCGGCATCAGCTTCTCCGGAGGCTTGTCCGTCGTCGCCGCGGGGCGGCCGTCCCTGCGCGACAACGTGGCCGCGGTGCTGTCCTTCGGCGGTCACGGCGAGCTGTCGCGCGTGCTGTCCTTCCTGTGCACGGGCGTCCAGGCGGACGGGGTGCGCCGCAAGCCGCACGACTACGGCGTGGTGGTCATCCTGCTCAGCGCGGCGGACCGGCTGGTGCCCTCCGAGCAGGTGGAACCGCTGCGCGCCGGGGTCCGCACCTTCCTGCACGCGTCGCACCTGACGCTGGTGGACGGGAAGCAGGCCGAGGCGACGTTCGCGGAGGCTCGCAGGCGGGAGGCGGAGCTGCCCGAGCCCTCCGCAACGCTGTTGCATCAGGTGAACACGCGCGACGTGGCGGCGCTGGGGGCCCGGCTGCTGCCGCTCGTGAAGGACTTCGCGGGAGACCCGTCGCTGTCGCCGGAGCGTTCGGCCCCACCTCGAGCGCCGGTTTACCTGCTGCACGGGATGGACGACACGGTCATCCCCGCGATTGAGTCCACGCTGCTGGCGCGCGCGTTGGAGCCCTTCACGCGCGTGCACCTGATGCCCACGCCGCTCATCACCCACGCGGAGATGGACCGGGAGGTCAACGCGCTGGAGGCGCTGCGGCTGGTGCGCTTCTGGTCAGGCCTGCTCGCGGAGTAGGGCCGCTCCCGGCCCGTGCGCAGGACGGAGCGTCATGGGACGACGGCTTGACGTCCGGCACGGAGCGGTCTGCCATGCGGGGCATGTCCGTATCCCTCGTGGTGTCGGCTGGGCTTGGCTGGCTGTTGACGGCGGCGCCTCGCATCCTTCCGTGCGCTCCGGACACGCCCGGGTGGACCGAGGCGCGTGACGGACTGGCCGCGTTCGACAAGCAGGTAGACGCACTCGCGGACGGCGACACGGTGGCCCCGCTGCGCCCGGCGATGATCGCCCTGCGGGATCTGCGCTGCTTCGCGCTGGCCCGCGAGGAGGATGCATGGCTGCCCGTCTCGGAACCCGACTCCGGCGAACAGGACGTGTCCGCGCTCGCGTTGAAGACGTGGTGGCGCGACGGCGGCAAGGCGTTCTTCGCGTCCCACCTGGAGCTGGGACGTCCCGGGCCCCACACCGTGGTCAACCCTCCGGAGCTTCGCGCGGTGCTCACGCGCGAGCACTCCAAGGGACATCGGCTGGAGGCCCTGGCCTGTCCTACGAAGGCCGACGCGTGCGGCATGGAGACCGGACCGTGGCGTGCGCGGGCGGAGCAGGCCTTTCGCCCGGAGTTCCTGCGCGATGGCCAGCTTCGTGCGTCCGCGAAGGACCGACCCCGTCCTCCGGACTGCGCCGCACGCGCGAGGAAGCAGCCCGCGAAGCAGCGCTACAAGACCTGGCGCGAGTGCCTGGCCGACGCTCCGGGAGTATTGCCCGTGCTGCCCGCGCTCCCGCTGGGACGCATCCGCGCACCGATGGACGGCTGGCTGGTGGTGCGGGGCCGACGCGGGCACCACGCCTTCTGTGATCAGTTGGACGCGTTCCACCTGGTGACCGGCGCGACGTACGAAGCCCGCAGCTGCGGAGGGCTGGCGTTGCAGTCCCAGGGGCGGGTGGACGTGGTTCGCACGGAGGCCGCGCGCCGCTCCGAGGTGCGGGTGGGCCGCGTGGATCCGGAGCGGCTCCGCGAACTCACGTGGATGCTGCTGCTGGCTCCGGAGGTGCAGGCCGACGTGCAGGTGGAAGCCCTGCGCACGCCCGTGCCGAAGGACTTCCGGATTGAATGGACCGCGACGAACCTTGTGGGCGGGGTCCAGGGAGGAATGTTCGGAGGCTCCTCCGGACAGACGCGCCTCAACTGGAGCTGGTTTCCCTCGGGAGGCGCCGAACCCTGGTCGGGCACCTGGACCTACCCGTGGTCCTGGGCCGTCGGAGAAGACTACGTGAACGAGCTGCTGGAGGACGCGGAGGCCACCTTCCAGGAAGGCTGTCCACGGCAGCCCGTCCCCTCCCGGATGATGGCCTTCACGCGCGAACCCGCCGTCCACGGACTCGATGCACCGAACGGCGTGGGCCGCGTCCAGGACGCCCTCGTGGAGGATTTGAACGCATGGCGGCCACCCCCAGGCTGCGTCCCGGGCGCGGATGGCGGCTGAGCCATTGGACGGGCCGCGAGCCACCTGACGATTGCAGCAGCAAGCTTCTGGAGCAGCAGGCATCCGGGCGTCACCCAGGCGACAAGGTCCTGGGGGGATGGTTGCGGGGCGGGGCGGCCGGTTAAAGCTGATGCCCCATGAGCGTCAGTCTCCCCGACGTGCTTCCTGATGAAGACGTGCTGGATTACGTGCAGCGGCAGCACGGTGCCTTCGATGCGCGGCTGTACCAGCAGGTGCTGGGCGCGGCGAACGCGTTCAAGGAAGGCGATGCGGCCATCGGGGTCGCGGCGGCGGACGAGGACTCGCGGCAGCGGGCCCGGACCCTGTTGTCGCGCACGCGGCTGGAAGACGTGCACGCGCACCCGCCCTTCGAGGACCGGCTGCACGTGTTCAGCCTGGAAGCGTGGGACGCGGCGCGCTGGCGGCGCGTGGCGGACTGGACGCTGGGTCAGCTCAAGGACTTCCTGCTCACTGCGGACGAGGCGTCCGTGCACGACGTGCTCGACGGGCTTCCCAGCGACGTCATCGCGTGCGTGGTGAAGCTGATGAGCGACGCGGAGCTGAAGGCCGTGGGTGGCCGCGTGTTCCATCCGCTGCCGGGGAGCCGCGTGGGCGCTCGGGGCTACCTGGGCGCGCGGTTGCAGCCCAACTCGCCCACGGATCATCCGGAGGACATCCGCTGGCAGGTCTTCAACGGCTGGGCCTTCGCGGTGGGGGACGTGGTGCTGGGGACCAACCCGGTGTCGTCGGATCCGACGTCGGTGGCGGCGGTGGAGGCGGCGCTGCACGAAGTGCTGGTGACGTTCGGGCTGACGGACGTGATGCCCCACTGCGTGCTGTCCCATATCGACGTGCAGGCGCAGGTGGAGGCGCGGCACCCGGGCACCACGGGCATCTGGTTCCAGAGCCTCGGGGGGAACGAGGCGGCCAACCGCACCTTCGACGTGACGCTGGAGAAGATGGTGGCGCACGCGGCGTCTCGCACCGGGCGGTGGGGCCTGTACTTCGAGACGGGGCAGGGCGCGGACGCGACGAACGGGCACCACCACGGCACGGACATGCTCATCCACGAGTCGCGCAAGTACGGCTTCGCGCGGGCCCTCAAGCGCCGGGTCGCCGTGGCGCAGGGCAGCGCGGGGCGGGACGCGGCGCCGTGGGTGCACGTCAACGACGTGGCGGGCTTCATCGGGCCGGAGGTGTTCCGCACGCGCGAGCAGCTGGTGCGCTGCTGCCTGGAAGACATCGTGATGGGCAAGCTGCACGGCCTCACGCTGGGCCTGGACGTGTGCTCCACGCTGCACATGGACGTGACGCTGGATGACCTGGGCTGGTGCCAGGAGCAGCTCGCGGAAGCCGGGCCCGCGTACCTGATGGCGCTGCCCACGCGGAATGATCCGATGCTCAGCTACCTCACCACGTCCTTCCAGGACCACGTGCGGCTGCGCGAGCGGTACGGCCTGAAGGTGGATGACCGGATGTGGGCGTTCTTCCAGCGCCTGGGCGTCATCGACGCGGACGGCCGCCCCACCGAGCACTTCGGGGACCCGCGCCACGTCTACGTGCACTACCGCCGGCACCACGGGGACACGCGGCCGGAGGCGGAGCTGCGGGCGGAGGCGGAAGCGCAGATGGCGAGGGTGCGCGCCCGGGGCGTGCCGCTGGCGGTGGGCCATGGCGAGCAGCCGTGGACGCTGGAGCCCGCGCTGGAGCAGGACCTGCGCCAGTTGTACGAGGACGCCAAGGTGGGGCTCTGGTCGGAGCTGTCCGACGCGACGGTGGAGTCCCTGTCCGGAGCGGTGCGGTTGCGGACGTGCTCCGAGGACCGGCGCGACTACATCCTGCATCCGCCGTCGGGCGAATCCCTGGACGGCGATTCAGAAGCCGAGGTCCGCAAGCTGCGCGAGCGGCACGCGGGACGGTGGGACGCGCAGCTCGTGGTGTCGGACGGCTTGGATCCACGGTCGCTGATGGACGCGGGGCACCTGGCGCCGTTCGTGGAGACGCTGCGCGCGGAGCTGGGCGCGCAGGGCTGGAGCGTGGCCCCCGAGGTGCTGGTGGTGAAGCACGGCCGGGTGCGCGCGGGATATCAGGTAGGGCGCCTGTTGTTCGGTGACGAAGGTGACGCAACGCCTCGCGCCATCGTGCACGTGATTGGTGAGCGCCCCGGTTCGGGACATCACGCCTACTCCGCGTACCTCACGGCGCCCGCCGCGAGCACGTGGGCGACGCCAGGGGCGGTGGACCACGACCGCACGCGGCTCATCGCCGGCATCTCCGACACCAGCGTGCGCCCGGAAGACGCCGCGAGGGAGGCCGTGCGCATCCTCGAGGAGCTGGCGGCCACCGCGCGAACGATGCCCCCGAGCGCGGGGGACACGGCGGCGATGGGGTAGGGCCCGAGCCCGTGCCTCACCGCGCCGACGCGATGCTCGCCGCCGTGCGCACGCCGCCCACCGCCGTGGCCAGGGTGCTCTGCCCCGGGAACACCGAATCCCCCACGAGCCACAGGCCCCGCTGCGCCTGGAACGGGCCCAGCAACCGGTAGTTGTCCAGGCCCGCGCGCCGGGGCACCCCGCCCACCGCGCCGCCCTCTCGCAGCGTGAAGCGCTGGAACGTGCGCGGTGAGCCCGTCATGACGTGCACCACGCTGCCCATCCACTCGGGGGCCAGCGCCTCCAGGCCTTCGCGCATCCGCGCATGGAGGTCGGTGAAGTAGGGCGCCTGCGCTTCGGGCCCCATGGCCGCGAGCTTCCTCAGGGGCACATGCGTGGACACCGTCACCGTCCGCTGGCCCGGACGCGCGCGCCCTTCGTCCGCCACTCCGCTCACCGAAGCGAACAGGTGGTTGCCCTCCGTGAAGGCCGAACCGGGCTCACGCACCAGCTCCAGGTGATGCGCGCTCCCCGAGTCCCCTTCAGGCGGACGCACCACGAGATACAGCATCGCCGCGCCCCAGCCGCCGGCCACGCGCTCGGCGAGCGCATCCACGCGGGGCAGGCGTCCCACGGGCACGTCCAGCAGCGAGCGCAGGCCCTGCGGCAGCACGTTGGCCACCACGTGCCGCGCGAGCAATTCACTCCGCCGCGCCGTCACCCGCCAGCCGCCGTCCACGGGCGTCACCGCGCGCACCGGGTTGGCCAGGAGCACCTGTCCGCCCCGGGCCTGGATCGCCTTCACGAGCGCCGTCGCCAACCGGCCGATGCCGCCCCGCACGTGCCCCGTGCCGCGCCAGTAGTAGTCCATCGCCGCGAACGCGAAGGGGGCCTCTGCTTCCGCCGCGGAACACTGCACGGTGATCTGACAGAGCGCATCCAGGTAGACGCGCAGCGGCGTGAAGTGCTCAAGCCCGTGGTGCGCGAGCACCGCGCCCAGCGGCCGGCCCAGCCAGCGCGTCAGCGGCGCATACTTCCACGCGCGCCCCGCGTGCCGCAGCAGGGACGTCACGCTCAACGGAGGCAACAGGTCCGGGTCATCGAACAGCGGCCAGAGCGCGTCGGCCACCCGCGCCTGGAGCTGGAAGAAGCGCCGCAAGGCCTCCACGGGGGCGCCCGGCATCGCGCTGAAATCCTCGATGAGCCGCGCGCGGTCCCGGTGCACCGGCAACCGCAGTCCGGGGGCTCGCATCTCCACCAGCGGATCCAGCCAGTCCACCGTCACATCCAGCGAATGCTCGCGGATCCACCGGCCGAAGAGCTGATGCGCGTCGAAGCCGGAGAACAGCGTGGCGCCGGACTCGAAGCCGTAGCCTCCCCGGCGGAAGGTGCTCGCGCAGCCGCCCGGATAGTTGAACGCTTCGCAGAGCGCCACGCGCGCGCCCCGGCGACACAACTCCAGCGCGGTGGCCAGTCCACCGAAGCCCGCGCCCACCACCACCACGTCGTACCAGGTGTCCGACATCGCTCAGCGAAAAGGGACCGGCACCGGAAGCGGGCCGGGGGAGGCCCGCTCCATCCGGTGCCGGTATCGCGCACATGGCCAGGCGCGACGGGATGTTCCTAACGGGCGCGCTTTCCCACCGCGAACCTTTTCCCCTGCCCCCGGGGGGCAGGCGTCCAGGCGCTTTCACTGGCGGACACCCGGGGCCTACCGGGGCAGCTTGAGGTTGATGTTGAACGTGTACGACACGTTCACCGGGCGGCCCTGGAACGTCATCGGCCGATACTGCCGCGAGTACAGCGCCGACAGCACGGCGTCATCCATGTGCGGCAGGCCCTTGATGATGCGGCAGTTGCGCACCTGGCCCTCGGCGGTGATGACGCACTTCACGGAGACCGTGCCTTCCACGCCCGCGAGCTGCGCCTCTCGCGTGTAGCCGAACTGCGCGCCGCCCAGCATCTCCGGCCGGGACATGCCGCTCCCGAAGGGAAGCACCTCCGTGCCGGTGGTCTCCTGGACCGGGATGTTCGGCACGCCGATGGCTCCGATGGAGCTGGTGCTGTCCGGGTCTCCGTCCGGGTGACCCACCGGCTCGTCGGAGCCCGGGCCCACGGTCGGGTCGGTGTTCGTCGCGTCCGCCACCGTCGTCGGCTCCGGGTCCGGCTTCGGCTCCGTCAGCGCGGTGGGCATCGGCTTCGGGGTGCGCGGGATGCGGTCGGTGCGCGGCTTGGGCTTCGGGGCCACCGGGTTGGCGGCGGCCGGCTTCGGCTGCGCGGCCTGCTGCACGCCCTTGCGGATGGCGGGCTGGCGGAAGACGACCACCGGCTCCTCCTTGAGGGCTTCCTCCGGCGGGCGGCCTGAGATGAAGACCACCAGGCCCAGGAGTCCCGCGTGCACGCCGATGGACAACCACGCGCCCGTACCGAACCGTTCCGAGCGCAACCCCCGCCGTTCGATGACCGACTCAAACATGTGCCCGCCTCCTGGTTGGGGCGGACGCTCCAGGCGTCCCGTCCCCACAAGAGGCAACCTACGGAGTCGTGCACCCCGAAGGGCGGACAGCGCTCCATGTGTTCGTCATGGTTTTGTCATGACGGGCCGGCACCCGGCACTTCCATGCGGTAGCCCACGCCGCGCAGCGTGTGGATGGTGAATCCAGACACGCTCGTCCACCCGAGCTTCTTCTTCAGGTTCGACACGAAGTTGTCCACCGTGCGCGGATCCACGATGACGTCGCGGCCCCACACCGCGTCCAGGATTTCGCCCCGGGGCAGGGCGCGGTCCCGGTGGCGCAAGAGGAACGCCAGCAGGTCGAACTCCGTGCGCGTCAGGTCCACCTCGCTGCCGTCCGCGCGCAGCACCGCCCTGCGGCCCAGGTCCAGCGTGAAGGCGCCGAACGTCATCACCTGCGGCGGCGCCGTGCCGGCCCTTCGCACGAGCGCCCGCACGCGCGCGAGCAGCTCCCTGAGCCGGTACGGCTTGGTGAGGTAGTCCTGCGCGCCCGCTTCAAAGCCGCGCACCAGGTCATCCTCCAGCGAGCGCGCGGTGAGCATCATCACCATGCTCTTGACGCCCTCGGAGCGCAGCCGGCGACAGAGGCTGTAGCCGTCCTCGCCCGGCAGCATCACGTCCAGGATGAGCAGGTCGAACACGCGGCCCTGGAGCAGCGGCCCCGCGTCCTTCGCCGACGCGGCGTCCGTCACGTCGTAGCCCTCGTCGCGCAGGTTGTCGCGCAGGCCCATGCGCAGGTTGGCGTCGTCCTCGACGATGAGGATGGAGGGGCGGGTGGAGGGGGGACTCGTCGTCGTCATCGGCGCGTCTCGGGAAAGGTCAGGGCGAAGGTGGTGCCTTCCTCGCTGGAGGAGGCGATCTGGATGCTGCCCTGGTGCAGGCCCATGATTCTGCGGCACAGCGCGAGCCCCAGGCCACTGCCGTGCACTTCGGGGCCGGTCGTCGTCAGCCGGTAGAAGTCGTCGAAGACGCGCTCCCACTCCTCCGGCGGGATGCCCATGCCGTTGTCGCTGAAGAGCACCGTGGCGCCAAAGCCCGGCTGGGGGTACGCGCGCACGGTGAGCACCACCGGGCTGCGCTGGTTGTAGAGACACGCGTTGCGGCCCAGGTTGGCGAACAACATCCGCACGAGCGACGCGTCCGCGTCCAGCTCCACGTCGTCCACCTCCGAGCGCAGCTCCACCGGCACCTGCACCGCGTCCAGCAGGTCATCGCGCAGCGTGCCCACCGCCTCCTCCAGCCGCACGCGCGAAGGCCGCAGGGCCCATCTCCCCTTGTCGATGCGGTTGAAGGACAGGATGTTCTCCACCAGGAAGTGCAGCCCCTCCGCCGCGCGCACGATGCGGGTGGGGTAGTCCCCGGCCTCCGGGCTTCTTCCCAGCCTGCGCTCCAGTGTCTCGCCCAGCAGGCGGATGGACGCCAGGGGCGTGCGCAGCTCGTGGGACACGGTGGAGACGAAGTCGCTCTTCAGCTCCACGAAGCGGTACTTGCGCTGCTGGGCCACCACCGCCAGCGCCGCGATGGCGGACGCGAGCGCGCCGCACACCGCCACCAGCAGCGTCTTCAGGCCGTAGCGCGCCTCGATGTCCGCCTCCGCCTTCGCCCAGCCGGGCATGGCCACCTCCAACCCTGGATCCGACAGCGGCCGCACCACGCCCGCGGGCCGCAGGCGCACCTCGCTGTCCTTCAGGAGCAGGCCGCGCGCGCGCAGGTCCCTGGTCAGGTCCGCGAGCAGCACGGTCAGGTCCACGGCCAGTCCCCGCACCTGTTCGGCCCCTGGCTCCACGTACCACTGCTCGCCGAAGATCGACGGCCCCTTCAGGGAGTCCGGGAGCACCAGCGCGCCGGCGCCGGCTTCCCGCACGCGGGCCTGGAACGCGTCGCTGGGTTCCCCCAGCTCGAGGCTCAGCGCCACGATGCGCTCCTGGAGGAAGTCGAAGTCGTCCCGGGTGAGCCGGGGCCGCGCGCGCAGGAGGTCCCGTTGCAGGCCCGCGCCCCGGGCCATGCCGCCCAGCTCTTCCGGAAGGCCCTCGCCCACCAGCGCGCGGATCAGCGGCGGGGTTTCATCCCCGCGTTGCAGGTGCTCCACCGCGATCAGCGTGAAGGGCAGCTCCTGGTCGGTCGGCAGGGGATGCACCGCGTGGTGGCGCAGCAGCGCCTCCACCGCCGCGCTGATGCGCGCGTTGCTCCCGGTGGCCATCGCGGCGTCCACCGCGCGCAGCCGCGCCAGCCGCTCCTGCCAGGGGGCCGGGGCGTCGCCATCCTCCAGGGCCTGTACCAGCCTCTCGTAGGCGGCCTTCGCGGGGGTGTCCGTGCCGTCCCGGAGCCAGTCCACGCGCGGCAGGAACTGGTGGCCGCGAAACAGCAGGTAGTAGCCCTCGGCGGGCTGGAGCGGATCCCCCATGGCCGCGTTCAGCGCGGGCAGGTGGTCCTTCATCCGTTGAGCCAGCGCGGTGCGCAGCGCCTCCGCCGCGAGCAGCTCCAGGGCCGCGCTGCGGGAATGCACCTGGGCGCGGGCGTCCTCGCGCTCCTGGGTGAAGATGCGCTGGAGGGTCACCAGCCCCCAGCCGAGGGCCAGCAGTCCACAACCCAGGGCCAGCAATGTGGGGAGGAGTCGGCGCAGCATTCGCGTCCGTCGGGACTGTAGCAGTGTCGCACCGGAATCCAGGCTGCCCGTCCAGAAGATGAATAAATAGGGGGAGACCCGCGTCCCCTCCGGGGTCTGGAGATTGGAGACGAAGTCATGAGTTCTCGATGGTGGGTCTGTTTGATTGTCGGCCTGGCCTCCCAGGGGGCGTACGCGCAGACCGCACCGGTCGCCGCGGACGACTGGGGGGATGATGCGTACGTCGAGCAGCCCAACGCGGACGAGTCCGGGCCCATCGCGCCGACCGCCCCCCCTGACATGCCCGCCGAGACGCCGAGCGCCCGGCCCTACGCCGGCGCGGTGTGGACGTCCGGCCACTGGTACTGGGATGGCGACCAGTGGCTCTTCAAGTCCGGCGGCTGGGTGGAGCGGATGCCCGGCTACCAGTACGTCAACGGCTACTGGGCGCAGGACGGCGACGTGTGGCGGTGGATCTCCGGCGGTTGGGCGCAGCAGGGCTCCGACGACGTGGAGATTCCCGTGGAGGTCGCCAGCGAGGACGTGACGGCCACCCAGGCGCCTCCGCCCCTGCGCGTGGAGGTGCAGTCCGCGGCGCCCGCGCCCGACTACACCTGGGCGCCGGGCTACTGGTACTGGGGCAACAACGGCTACGAGTGGGTGGAAGGCTCGTGGATGGAGCCGCCGCGTCCGGGCCTCGTGTTCGTGTCACCGCACTGGATCCGCCGGGGGCCGTCGTATGTGTTCATCGGCGGCGGCTGGGCGTCGCGCGGCTCGGTCCGCGTCATCGTCCCGGTGTACCGCCACGCGCACATCGCCTTCTCCTTCGGTCGTCCCAACCCGTTCCTGCGCACCTGGTACCGGTATCCGGGCGTGTCGTGGCGCTACTACGGCTACGGCTACAACCGCTACCACCACGACCGCTACCGCCCGGGGCACTACAACCGTTCCAACGGCTACGGCTACGGGCGTCCGGGCTACTACGGCGGCTACCGCTCGCATCAGGCTTCGCCGGGCCCTCGCTACAACGGCCGCAATGACGGTCGTCCCGGCAACGGTGGCCACCACCAGCAGTCCGGTGGCAACTCCGGCGGTGGGCGTCCTTCGAATGGCGGCGGCTGGAACTCCGGTCCCCGCTCGCCTCCGGGCGGCAACGGCTCCGGCGCGCGTCCCCCTTCGAGCGGCTCCAGCGGTTGGGGCGGCGGTTCCGGCGGCGGGCGTCCTTCGAGCAGCGGCAACTCCAGCGGCGTTCATCAGACGAACGGTGGCTCCAGCGGCGGTTGGGGTGGCGGTTCCGGCGGCGGGCGTCCTTCGAGCAGCGGCAGCTCCGGCGGCGTCCGCGAGACGAGCGGTGGCTCCAGCGGCGGTTGGGGCGGCTCCAGCAGCGGGCGTCCTTCGGGCGGTGGTTCCGGTGGCGGCCGTCCCTCGGGCGGCGGTTCTTCCAGCAGCTGGAGCGGTGGTGGCTCCAGCGCCCACTCCTCCGGCGGCGGGTCGTCCAGCGGCCGCGGCTCCGGTGGTGGCGGTGGCCGCTCCAGTGGCGGCTCCCACGGCAGCAGCGGGAGCGGTGGTGGCGGCTGGGGCGGTGGCGGTCACCGCTGACGCTGTCTGATGGGCCGGGTCAGACCTCGACCTGGCCCATCAACCACGCCTCCAGTTCGCCCAGCTCCCGCTCCTGTGCCGGATGGCGGGAGCGGGCCTCGGCGACGGCCTGCTGCACCCCGTTGCGGCTGTGCGGCTTGCCGACCAGCGCCGCCTGGAGGTCCTGCACGAGGTCCGGGTAGAGCGCATCCGAGAAGACCTGCGCGCGGGTGATGTGTCCGTTCTCCGCGTCGACGTGGACCTCGAAGAAGCCCCAGGACAGGTACTCCACCATCTGGTGGCTGAAGCGGGGCGCGTTGCCGAAGCGCCAGTCCCAGGACGCGTAGTGCTCGAAGGTGCGCTTGAGCGACGGCTGGCCTTCGAGGAACGACGGCTCCAGCAGCTCCGGCTCCGCGGTCGCCCCGTGGAAGTCGCAGAACGCGCCAATCATCGCCTTCACCAGCGCTTCGTGGGAGGCCTCCGGCCGCAGGTCGCGGATGTTCATCACCCGCGAGCGCACCGACGCGCTGCCCTTGGACTCCAGCTTCTTCGGGTGCGGCGTGAGGTAGTTGGACAGCCGCGTGAGGTCCGCGCCGATGAGGAACGTGCCGTGGTGGAACGCGCGGTCCTTCGTCTCGCGGTACGCGCTGCCGCTGATCTTCCGGGGCCCGTCCTCCAGCGGAATCACCAGGTCGTTGCGCCCGGAGGCCTGCGCCGTCACGCCCAGGCGCGACAGCGCGTCCAGGAGGATCGTGATGTTGGCCGTCTTGTTGTAGCCCTCCTTGGCGGACAGGAAGGTGAAGCAGGTGTTGCCCAGGTCGTGGAACACCGCGCCGCCGCCGCTGGTGCGCCGCGCGAGGAAGACCTTGTCCTCCTCCATGCGCGTGAGGTTGCACTCGGACCAGGGGTTCTGGTTGCGCCCGATGACGACCGTGTTGTCATTGCGCCACAGGAAGAGCGTCTGCGCGCTGGGATCCAACTCGCGGAAGATCCAGTCCTCGGTCGCGAGGTTGAACCAGGGGTTGTACGTCTCCGACAGGAGGATGCGGACGCGCGGTGCTTGAGACATGGCGCGGAGCATAACCGTGCGAGCGCCGTCCTCCAGGGGACATCCGCCAGGGCCCGGGGACGATGGCCTCCCGGGCCGCGTCCCCGGACACTCAACGCCAGTCGGGGTGCGCGGGCGGTATGCGCACCGGGAGGGCCGACCATGCGCGGAGCGTATTCCCTGTCACGTCCCCGGGCGGACGGGCCGGTGGTGCTTTGGGGTGGAGCACTGCCGTCCGGAAGCCTCAAGTACCTGACCTTCGCGCGCTACCTGGCCGCGCTGCCGCCGGGCTCGCGAGGCCTCGTGGAGCTGTCCGGTGCGTCGAGCGCGCTGGCGCTGGACGTCCTGGGCCGCGAGCGGGGCCTGCCCACGGTGGCGCTGACGGACGCGGCCGGTGAGGCGTACCTCCGGGCCCACGGCTTCCAGGGACAGGTGCGCCACGCGGACTCCATGGCGCAGCTGTGGGAGCACGCGCTTGCGTATGAGCGCCAGGGTTGGTGCTGGCCCCGGCAGCTGTCCAACACCGCGCTGGTGGCCTGCGTGGAGTCCTGGGCGTCGGCCCTGAGGGCCCACGTGCGCGAGCGCTTCCCGAAGGTGCGGCGCGTGGTGTGCGGCTTCGGCACCGGCGCGACGCTGGTGGGCCTGACGCGTGTCTTCTCCACCGGGGGCTTCACCGTCACCGGCCTGCAACCCGCGCCAGGCCGGCCCCTGCCGGGCTGGCGCACGTGGGCGCACCAGAACCTGGGCCCGGAGGACCTGTTCTTCGCGCACCACCAGCGCGTGCCCCTGGAGACAGCGGCCCCTGCGTCCGACGGCTTCACCGCGCTCATGGACTGGGCCCGGAAGCAGGCCCGGCCGGAAGAGGTGCTCGTCATCGCGCACAACGCCCGGGAGCCGGTGCCCGCCTCCACGTCCTTCTCCGCCGCCAGCGCGCAGGCCTGAGCGGCGCTACCCGTGCAGTGCCCGGAGCCGCGCCTCCACGGCGGCCACCCCTTCGCGCGGGAAGGCAGGCACGTGGGACAGCTCGCGCGCGCCAAGCCGGAGCAGCGCCCGCGCGAGCCCCGGCGAGTCGCCCTCCTGCGCGCGCGCCAGCTCACGCCCCACGCCCGGGTAGACGCGCTCCACGCGCCGCACCGGATCCAACCCGTCCAGCACTGAAGCCTCTGGCGCGGGGACGTGGCGCGCCAGTAGCAGGCAGAACAGACGCACCGCCTCATCGAGCCGCGACCGTCCACTGAGCACCTCGCCGCGCGTGTGGCGTCCCAGGCCCACCAGCACCTGTGTGAGCCATTGCCCGAACAACCACGCATCGTCCGGCGCCGTGCGCTGGAGCTCCCGCGCTGTTTCCCGAGCACGCTCTTCCAACCGCGCGGCCACGTCACCCCGGTCCAACAACACGCGGTAGCGGTTGACGCGGGCCCAGGACAACTCCTCCAGGTCGAACACCGCGAACTCCAACAGGTGCCCGTCGCGGTAGACGACCTTCACGCCGTGCGCTGTCTCGCGGAAGGCATGTGACACCTCTTCCGCGCGCGGCAACCAACCGCGCTCCTGTCTCAATGTTTCAGCGTGCCCGGGCTCTGCGATGACGAAGAAGTCATGGTCGCTGAAGTCATCCGGCAGGTAGTCCCGCGCCGCCATCGAACCCAGCGCCACGAGCCCCCGGAAACGACCGTCCGCGTCAGCCCTGCGCGTCAACTCCGTGGTGAAGTCCTGGTAGGCCGCGGCGTCCATGGTGCGCTCCTCGGGAAGGCCCCGCATGATGCCAGCTCAACGCAGGGCGTTGGACTGTTGATGCGATGCGTTGGATTGCTATGGTGCAATGCGTCTCATTTTGTGTCGCAATGCGTCGCAGAGGGAGAGGGGACAACCCCCGGCGTCTGGCCTGACCCGGAGATGACATGCTTTGCAGGTAAATCAGGGGCTGGCTTGCTTTTTATCAGTGTCTCGCTTTATGGGCTGATTCGCGGGTCAATCCCTCTGACCGGCCCGCCCTCCCACCAGGAGCCTGTATGCGAAACGCTGTCCGGACCCTTGTTCTGGCCGTCGCGGTTCTTGCCCTCTGGGCGCAGCCTGCCCGTGCAGATACGTACACGCAGACGAAGTACCCCATCGTGCTGGCGCACGGCATGGCGGGTTTCGATTCGCTGTTTGGCGTGCTCGACTACTTCTACGGCATTGAATCCAACCTGACGTCGGGCGGCGCGAAGGTCTACATCACGCACGTTCCGCAGTTCAACACGAGCGAGGCGCGCGGTGAGGCGCTGCTCGCGCAGGTGCAGAACGTGCTCGCGCGCTCCGGCGCGAAGAAGGTGAACCTCATCGGCCACAGCCACGGCGGCCTGGACGTGCGCTACGTGGCGGCGGTGCGGCCGGACCTGGTCGCGTCGGTGACGACGGTGGGCACGCCGCACAAGGGCGCGGACCTGGCGACCTACCTGCGCTCGAACCTGAAGGGCGGCTCGTTCACGGAGAGCGTGCTGGCGTACTTCGCCAACAACCTGGGCATGGTGCTGGGCCTGCTGTCCGGCCACACGCAGCCCCAGGACGCGATTGGCGCGCTGGCGGCCCTGTCCGCGTCGGGCGCGGCCACGTACAACGCCAAGTTCCCGGCGGGTCTGCCCACGTCCTCGTGCGGCACCGGCGCGGCGACGGGCACCCAGGGCCAGCGCTACTACTCCTGGTCCGGCACGGATCCCTTCACCAACGTCTTCGACGCGTCCGACTACGCGCTGAAGCTGTCGTCGTTCTTCTACAGCGAGTCCAACGACGGCCTCGTGGGCCGCTGCAGCTCGCGCTTCGGCTCGGTGATTCGTGACAACTACGACATGAACCACCTGGACGAAGTGAACCAGGTGCTGGGCCTCACGGCGTTCTTCACCGACCCGAAGTCCGTCTTCCGCACCCAGGCGAACCGGCTGAAGACCGCGGGCCTGTAGTCCCTCCAGGAGCATCCCGCCATGAAGAGCCGCGCCGTCATTCTCGTGGTCGCGCTGTGCGCCCTGCTGGCTGCCGGCGTCTTCTCGTGGTGGAAGGTCCGGGCGGAGGACTCGCCCGGGCCCGCCGTACCGCTGACCTCCGTTCCCATCGCCCAGGCCCCCGGCCCGCGCGCGACGCCCGCTGGAGCGCCCGTGGCTGGCGCTGGCGGTGTCCCGACGACGACGTCCCCCGGGGAAGCGCTGCCGCCCCTGCCGGGCTCGCTCCGGGACACCGAGGAAGATGGCGCTGTCTTCGTGGATGCGTCCGGGCACCTGGTGCCGAACCCGGACCTGCTGCGCTTCTTCAACTACTACCTGTCCGCGACGGGCGAGGAGTCCCCGGCGCAAATCCGCGAGCGCATCCTCGCGTCGCTGCGGGCGAAGAAGCTGCCCCCGGCCGCCATGGACGAAGCGGTGCAGGTGCTGGACGACTACCTGGCCTATCTCGAAGCGGCCCGTGCGTTCGGACGGACGCCCTCGGCCGGCGCGATGGACACCGCCGAGCGCCTGGAGGCCCTGCGCAAGCTGCGCCGCGAGCACCTGGGCGGCAGCGCCGATGGCATGTTCGGTCAGGAGGAGGCGGTGGACGCCGTGGCCGTGGAGCGGCTGAAGCTGCAGAAGGATGCGTCACTGACGGCCGACGAGCGCGAGAAGCGCATGGCCGCCCTGGAGGAGCGCCTTCCTCCGGCGGTGCGCCAGAGCCGCGAGGAGGCCGCGCGTCCCTTGCGCCAGATGGCCGTGGAGCAGGAGCTGCTGGCCGGTGGCGCGACGCCGGAGGACCTGCACCAGCACCGGCTGTCCACCGTGGGGCCAGAGGCCACCGAGCGGCTGGAGGCGTTGGATCAGGAGCGCGCCCAGTGGAAGCAGCGCCTGGCGGACTTCCGTGCGAAGCGTGAGGCATTGGGCCGGACCCAGCCGGATCCGGCCCTGCGTCAGGCCGCCGTGCAGCGGCTGCTCTTCGACTCCTTCACCCCGGAGGAGCGCCTCCGGGTGGAGGCCGCGGACTCCATCGAAGCGGCCTCCGGCGGCGGGTGAGGCGCGGGCTTCAGCCGATCTTGTACGGCTTCAGCTCGGAGACCTCTTCGAGCAGCAGCGGCTGCGCGTGCAGGTACGCGGTGGTGCGGCGCTTCTGGTCGATGTCGTCGAACACGCGCTGAACCTGCTGCGGCGTGAGGCCCATCTCCGCGGAGACCTCCTCGGGCGTGACGCCGTGGTTCTTCGCCCAGAGGATGAGGTCCAACTGGGAGTAGTGCACGGAGAAGTAGAAGTCCTCCTGGGACTGCTCCAGGCTGAAGGTGTCCGTGGTGGGCTCGCGGTTGAGGATGCCGTCGATGACGCCCAGGTGCCGCGCCAGCTTGTACGTCTGCGTCTTGTAGAGGCTGGCGATGGGCTTCACGTCCGCGGCGCCGTCGCCCAGCTTCACGAAGAAGCCCTGATCATACTCCAGGCGGTTGGGCGTGCCGGACGCGGCGTAGTTCAGCCGGTCCGCGTGGAAGTACTCCATCATCTTGCGCACGCGCTGCTTGAAGTTGGTGGCGGCGACAATCTGCACGTAGGCCTGGGGCGTGAGGCGGAAGCGCTGCTCCTGCCCGTCCACCTGCACCACCACGTAGAAGACGTTGAGGGCGTCCGTGTTCAGCCGGTCGCCGTGCATGACGATCTTCCACTTCATGTCCGGCTGGAAGTCGGGGAACACCGACCGCACCGCCGCGTCGCGCTGCGAGTAGCACCCGGCGGCCTCCAGCACGGGCGCGATGTCATGCAGCGTGTGCTGGATGCCCAGCTTCTCGCAGAGCTCGCGGCCCAGCTTGGAGGACAGCCCGCTGGAGTCGCGCTCCGGCAGGAGGATGCCGAAGACGCGGTCCGGCCCCAGCGCGCGCACCGCCAGCGCGGCGACGCACGCGGAGTCGATGCCGCCGGAGACGGCGACCACGAGCCCGCGCTTGCGCAGCTTCTTGAGCACCGCCTCCTTCAGCCCGTCCGACAGCGACGCGGCCTTGGCCTCCCAGTCCAGTTCCAGCACCTGCTTGGAGAACTTCATCGTCACGACCTCGATTCAGGGGAAGAAAGTGAAGACAGCACGCGCGTGCGCAGGTCGGCCTTGAGCACCTTGCCGGTGGGACCGCGCGGGAGCGCTTCGGTGAACAGCACGTGGCGCGGCACCTTGTGGGCGGGCAGGGACTCACGGCAGAAGCGGCGCAGGTCGTCCTCCTTCGGCGTGGCGTCCGGCTTCAGCACCACCACCGCGCACGCCGCCTCGCCGCCCAGCTCATCCGGCACGCCCACCACCGCGACCTCCAGCACCGCCGGATGGCGCGCGAGCACGTGCTCCATCTCCACGGGGCTCACCCGGTGGCCGCCGACCTTGAGGATCTCCTTCGCGCGGCCCACGAGGAAGAAGAAGCCGTCCGCGTCGCGCCACGCGAGGTCGCCGGTCCACAGCCAACCGTCGTGGAGGATGGCGGCGGTTTCGTCGGGTGCGTCCAGGTAGCCGGGCGTCACGTTCGCGCCCTTGGCGACCAGTTGGCCCACCTCTCCGTCCGCGAGGGGCGTCCCGTCCTCCGCGACCACGGCCAGCGTCACCCCCGGGATGCCCTGGCCAATGGAGCCCGCCTTGTCGGTGGCGCGCGCGGGCGGCAGGTAGCTCAGCCGCGCGGTGGCCTCCGTCTGGCCGTACATCACGAACAGCTCCGCCGGGTGGAAGGACTCGCGCGTCCAGCGCACCGTGTCCGGGGACATGCCGCCGCCTGCCTGGGTGAGGTAGCGCAGGGTGAGCTTGGACAGGGACTCGGGCGCGGCCTGGCGGCGCAGCAGTTCGAAGGTGAGGGGCACGCCCGCGAAACCGGTGCACGCCTCGGAGGCCATGGCCTCCAGCACGACCTGCGGGTACATGAAGCGCGGATCCAGGAACACGGAGCCGCCCGCGAGCAGGTGCGTCTGGAGCACGCTCTTCCCGTAGCAGTAGTGCAGCGGAAGGATGTGCATGGCGCGGTCGCGCGCCGTCAGGCCCAGGTACTCCACGATGGAGCGCGTGTTCGCCGCGATGTTGGCGAACGTCTGGAGGACGCCCCGGGGCGTGCCCGTGCTGCCGGACGTGTAGACGATGGACGCAGGCGCCTCCGGTGACAGGGAGGGCAGGGCGGACAGGGGCGCTGGGACGACGTCCGGATCCACCGTGCCGTCCTCCTGCAACCACGTGCACGTCGCGGGCGCGAGCAGGCCGCGCAGGCGTTCCGGAGGACGGGAGCCGTGGACCACGAAGAAGTGGGTGAGTGACGCGCGGCCCGTCCAGCGTCGGGCGTCCTGACCGAAGATGACCGCGTGCCGGGCCCCCGTCTGCGCGAGGATGTCCTCCAGCGAGTCCGCGCCCGTCTCACGGTCCAGCTCCACCGCGCACGCGCCCAGCGCCTGCACCGCGAGCCCCGTGACCGCCGCCGCGCAGCCCAGGGGCAGGGCGATGAGGACGCGTGCTCCCGGCTCCACGCCCGCGTCCCGCAGGAGTCCCGCGAGCGCGAGCATCCGTGTTTCGAGCTGGGCGTAGGTGAGCCGCGCCCACGGTGAATCCACCGCCGGGGCATCGGGCGTGGCCTGCGCGTGGGCGCGCACCCACGAGGGCGCGGTGTCCGCGTGGGTGCTCATGCGGCCTCCAGTTGCACCGCGTCCACATCCGCCTGCGGCACCGCGCGCGGGGTGAGGAAGTGATGCGCGAGCAACTGCGTGGAGGCCACGGCGAACAGGGCCATGGTGTCCGCCTCGCTCTCCGCGGAGTTCGGCGCGCGCAGCTTCGCCACCAACCGCTCCACCTTGCGCGCGTCGAAGACGCCCGTGGCGGCCACCGCCTCCGGTGCGAGCATTTCGCGCGCCCAGGCCGGGGCCTCCGGGCCCACCAGCGCGCCCGCGATGGGGGCACGGTAGGGGAACTTGCTGCGCTCCAGGATGGAGGCGGGCACCCGGCCCCGTGAGAAGCGCTTGAGCAGGTGCTTCTCATCCAGCCCGCGCAGCCGCAGGCGCTCCGGCACGCGCGCGGCGAACTCCATCACGCCCGTGTCCAGGAACGGGAAGCGCCCCTCCACCGCGTTGCCCAGCAGCATGCGGTCGCCCTGCGCGGACAGCAGGTATCCCGACAGCAGCGTGCGCGCCTCCAGGTACTGGGCCCGCGCCAGCGGACGCCACCCGGCCACGGCCTTCGGCACGGAGGCGAGCACCGACGCCACCGGATCTTCGTCCGCCACCCGCGCGGCGAACTCCGGCGCGAGGAAGCGCAGGATGCGGCCACTGTTGCCCCACCGCACCAGGTGCGAGAACGCCAGCGCGTCCGGTGTCTCCAGCCCCTGGCCGAAGAACTCGCGCAACAGTTCCACGCTCTGCTGGCTCACCGACAGCGTGGGGTAGAGCTTGCGCAGGAGCATCGGCCGGTACTTCGAGCCCGGCTGGCGCGCCCAGAACTGGCGCACCTTCGTCTCCTTGAACAGGTCGTAGCCGAGGAACATCTCGTCCGACCCTTCGCCCGTCAGCACCACCTTGATGCCGTGGTCGCGCACCCAGCCACTCAACCGCAGGAAGGGCGCGGGCGCGGAGCGCATCATCGCCTGCTCGGCGTGGAAGATGACGCCGGGCACCAGCGCGCCAATGTCCCCGTCGCGCATCTCCACCACGCGGTGCTCGGTGCGCAGCTGCTCCGCGACCGTCGCCTGGTGCGTGCGCTCGTCGAACCGCGCGTGCGCGAAGCCCACGGAGAAGGTGCGCAGCGTGCCGCCCAGCTGCTCCTGCGCCAGCGCGCACAGCAGGCTCGAATCCAGCCCGCCCGACAGGTACGCCGCCACCGGCACGTCCGCGCGCAGCCTCAGTCGCACCGCGCGGTCCAGCACCGCCCCCAGCTCCTCCAGCAGGCGGGGCGCGTCCGGCGCATCCGGCGTCACGCCGAAGTCCAGGTCCCAGTAGCGGTGGAGCGTCAGCAGGCCGTCCCGCCACTTCGCGGTGTGCGCGGGCGGCAGCAGCGACACGCCCTCGAACGAGGTGCGCGGCGCCACGGGCGCCCAGAGCTGGAAGGTCTGCTTCAGGCCCCGGGCATCCAGCGCGGGCGCGACCAGACCGCTCGCGAAGAGCGCCTTCGCCTCCGACGCGAAGGCCAGCTGGCTCCCCGGCAACGTCGCGTAGAACAACGGGCAGATGCCCACCCGGTCGCGCGACATCCAGAGCGAGCGGTCGCGCGGATCCCACAGGGCGAAGGCCCACTGGCCCTCGAAGCGGCGCACGCAGTCGATGCCCCACGTGAGGAAGGCCGCGAGGATGACCTCCGTGTCGGAGCGCGTGCGGAAGGCGTAGGCCCCCGACAACTGCTCGCGCAGCTCCACGTGGTTGAAGATTTCACCGTTGAAGACGAGGGTGAGGCCCGTGGCGTCGTCGCGCATCGGCTGGTGGCCGGAGGCGAGGTCCACGATGGACAACCGCGCGTGCCCCAGCGCGGCCCCGTCCAGGAGCAGGGCCCGCTGTGCGTCCGGGCCCCGGTGCTTGATGCTGGCGGTCATGCGGCGCAGCCGGTCGGCGTGGAGCGCCGGAGCGGTGTCCGCGCCCGCCTCGAAGGTGAAGCCCGCGATGCCGCACATGGTGGGCTCAGCTCGCCTTCGACAGCGCCTGCTTGCGGCCCACGAACGCCACCACGCGGGAGAGCGAGTCCAGGTTCTCCGGCACCAGCTCCTTGTCGTCGAGCTTGATGTGGAACTCCGACTCGATGAAGGCCACCAGCTCCATCATGCCGGTGGAGTCGATGAGCCCCTTGCGCAGGAAGGAGTCGTCGTCGCCGAACTCATCCACGAAGAAGGTGTCGACGATGAAGGTGCGAAGCGTGTCACGCGTGCTCATGGGGTGGATCCTGTCTGGCAATGGGGTGTGGAAGGACGGTGCTGGGAACAACGCACCCGGCGCGCTTTGCTGAGCGCCGGGCGGCGAAGAAGCAAAGGGGACGGCTTCAGGAGCCGGTGGCTTCGCGGGCCACCAGGTCCAGGCTCATGCTGCGCGCCGGGTTGCCCATGGCGAGCGAGTCCGGGGGCACGTCCTGCGAAACGATGCTGCCGGCGGACACCACCGACCGCGCGCCAATGCGCACGCCCGGCAGCAGGATGGCGCCGTGGGCCACCCAGACGTCGTCCTCGATGATGATGGGCGCGATGCGCTGGCCGTCCCGGTCGCTCACGCGCACGAAGGACGCGAACATGCACCGGGCGCCAATCTGCACCGACTCCCACGCCTCCAGCGACACGCCGTAGTTGAACTGGGTCTCCGCGCCCACCACCAGCCGCGCGTTCTCGTAGCAGACCACCGACGTGGGCAGCATGCCGCCCAGGAACGTCAGCTTGTCCCCCAGCTCCGCGTGCCCGTCGTTGCGCGCCGCCACCGGCCCGTACGCCGCCACGCCCTGGCCCAGGTGGAAGGCTCGGAAGAGCCACCGCGCCCGCGCGACCCCCACGGCCCGCTCCGCGCGGGGAAGCACCTCCGTGCGCATCACCTGGAGGCCCGCGCGCACCACCTGCGCGGCCTCCGCCGTGGAGGGAAGACCGGCCCTCATCGCGCCACCTCGCGCCGCAGCGCCCGCGCCGGCGAGCCGCCCACCGACACGCCCGGCGGGATGCGGCGGGAGATGACCGTCCCGGACGCCACGCTCGCGCCCTTCTGCAGATGGGTGCCCGGCAGCAGGATGGAGCGGCTGCCCACCGTGACGCCTTCCTCCACCACCAGCGGCGTCGACTTGGGCCGCTCGTGCCGGTTGCCGCGCAGCGGGTGGTACATGTTGTCCAGGAGCTTGCACCACATGCCCAGGCGGCTTCGCGCGCCCAGCACCACGTAGGACTGCGCTTCGATGGAGCTGCCACCTTCGATGGTCACGTCATCTTCAATCACGATGCGAGCCCCCCGCTGCGCATGCAATTCAATGGGAGCCATCCGCGCGTCGAACACCACGCGGTGACCTACCTCGACTTCACCCTCACCGTGAATCCAGACGCGCCCCCAGACGGTGGGAATCGCTCCCACCGACTTGCAGCGCCGCAATTTCAGACGCGCGACGGTCGGCCCCAGGCCGAGCATCATCATCAAGGGAATGCGCATGTCAGGGATTGGCCTTCGCGGAGGCCGGGGCCTCGCGCGGGGTTTCGGGCAGGGCCCCGAGGAAGGTGACGAACGCGGAGGCCACGCGCGCCTGTCCCTGGGCATTGAGGTGGCCGCCGTCATCCGAATAGGCGGGCACCATCGCCGGGTAGGCTCGGCCATTCACGTCGAACGTCTCACGCGTGCCGTCGGCCTGGGACGACTCCAGCGCGGCCAGGTCGAACAGCGGCTCCTTGCCGCCGTACGTCTGGCGCATCAGCGCGTTGAACGCCTCGCGCGACACGTTCTCCCCGACGCCGAAGACGGGCCGGCCGCGCAACTCATTGAACCAGGCCCTGGCCCCGCGCTGCACCGTCGTCAGGGGGGCGGTGACGTGCACGAAGGTGACACCCGGGTGGCGCGTCTTCAGGCCCGCGAGCGTGGCGCGGTACTTCTCGAAGAGGGCCTTCGCGTCGGTGCCGCTGCTGAAGTCGATGTAGCAGAACTTGAGCAGCGCCACGTCCACCTGCTTCGCGAGGCCTGAGTCCAGCAACTGCTCGAAGTGCGCGAGCTTCGTCTCCGGCTGCTCGTTCTGTCCCACCAGCGCATGCGCGAACGTGCCGGGCTTGAGCGTCGCGGTCGCGTCCTTCACCTCCACGAAGGCGGGCGCGGGCGCGTTCGCCGCGGACGTCAGGCCGCGCACCCCCTCCAGGATGTTGCCGCCCACGGACTGGTGGCCGAAGAACACGCGGCGGTGCGAAAGGCGCTCCAGTCCCACGCGTGTCTCGTCTGGCTTTACCTGGGCCGTGGCCGCCGCGCTCTGGGGCAGGGCCATGAGCAGCGCGCCAGGCAGGAGCAGGGCACCTAATCGCGCGGGGAAGCCACGGACGGATTGCATATGTGAACGTTTAGACCCTTCCGGCGCCGAGCGTCAAAGGCCCTGGACGCATGGTTGGATGCATGCCGTCCGGCCCACCACGGGGCGTACCTCCAGAGGGTCGGGATTGCCCCGGAATTGCCCTGTGGAAAGCCACACCTACTCCTGCGTCAGGCCAAAGAGCTGCCGCAGCCGTCCCAGGATGCGGCCGGCCTCGGGGGTGTGGTCCGGGCTTCCGCCCACGGACTGGGCCACGGCGCGCAGTTGGTTGCGGCGCTGGGCGAGCAGCGCGGAGAGCTGGCGGGCCAGGCCCGGGTAGTCGGAGAACAGGCGCGCGAAGGTGGGACGGTCCAGCTCCAGCAGCACGGAGTCCTGGAGGGCCACCACGGAAGCGGCGCGGCGCTCGCCGGTGAGCAGCGACATCTCTCCGATGTAGTGGCCCGGCCCCAGGCGGGTGATCTCCGATTGGAGCGTGCCGGCCCTCACGCTGACCTCGCCGGAGGCCACGACGTAGAAGGTGCCGCCCTCGTCGCCCTCCTGGATGATGCGCTCGCCCTGGCCGAAGCGGCGCACGACGACCTCGCGGTGCAGGCGCTCCAGCTCCTCCGGACCCAGCGGGGTGAACAGGTCCACCTGTCGCAGCAGGTCCCGCACGGTGGTGTCGGCCAGGTCGCGGCGCTTCGTGGTGGCATCGCGGCGCACGTGCACCGTGCGCTGGGCATGGGGCAGCTCGATGCCCTCGCGGCGCAGCCGGTACCACAGCCGCGTGTGCAGCTCCTCCTTCACGCTGTCCGACAGCGCGAAGTCGTTGAGGAAGACGCGCACCATGTACTGCACGTTGGAGTCGGTGAAGGACACCGTGCGCGCCATGGGCGGCGGCTGGATGAGGACCTGAGGAATCTCCCGGGCCACGTCCAGCAGGGCCTGCTTCACCTGGTTGGGCGGCGCGTCCAGCGACACGCCCAACTGCACCTCGATGCCCACGGGCTCGCGGTGCTGGGTGAAGTTCTTCACGTGCTCCTTGCCCACCATGCTGTTGGGCAGCGTGATGACCTCCCGCCGGAAGTTGGCGATGCGGATGGAGCGCCACCCGATGTGCACCACGCGCCCGGTGTGCTCGCCAATGCGGATGAAGTCGCCCACCTCGAAGGGGCGGTCCAACTGCAGCGACAGGCCCGCGAAGAGGTTGCCCAGCGTCTCCTGGAGCGCAAGGCCGATGACCACCGTGAGCACCGCGGACGTGGCCAGCAGGCCCGCCAGGTCCAGGTTGAGCTGGCTCTGGAGGATGGGCACCGTGGCGAGCGCGTACAGCGTGAAGTCGATGACGTCGCGGAGGATCTTCGGCGTCGTCACCGGCGAGCGCATCCGCACGAGCTTCAGCGCGAACGCCACCGCGGCGCGGATGACGCCGTAGGCGAACGTGAGCATCCAGCCCACGCCCACGGCCTTGCGCAGGCCCTCCGACGTGCCCGCTTCCGGCAGGAAGCGAGACACCGTCCGCAGCACGAGGAACGCGATGAGCATCCGCACGGCGCCCCGGAGGTCGTCGCGCAGGTCCGGGTCTCGGGTGGTGCCGCGGATGCCCAGCAGGACCACCGTGAGGATGGCCCCCGCCAGCAGGGGGAGATGGCCTTCGAGGAAGTTCGGCACGCGGCCTGAATCTGACCGTCCGCGTGCGTGGGGGTCAAGGCGGCGGTTGACGGGTGCCCGCCGAGCGGAGATACACGCCCCCATGACGCTTGCCTCGGTGCAGGGACAGCCCCGCGCGATGGATGCGCTCCAATCCGCCCTGCGGACGGGCTCGGTGCACCACGCCTACCTGTTCGCCGGACCGGAGGGCGTGGGCAAGGAGCTGGCCGCGGTGGGGCTGGCCCAGGCCCTCACGTGCCCCGAGGCTCCGGAGGTGGGCTGCGGCCGGTGCGCCAGTTGCGTGCGCATCGCCAAGGGGCTGCACCCGGACGTCACGTACGTGATGCCGGACGACGAGCGCGTGTCGCGGGGCCTGGCGGGCCGCTCGGACTTCACCGGCACGCCCAGCCGCGAGCTGCGCGTGGAGCAGATAAGGCAGCTCCAGGAGCGACTGGCGCTGCGCGGCCTGGAGTCGAAGCGCAAGGTGGCCATCATCGTCAGCGCCGAGCAGATGAACGTCCAGGCGCAGAACGCCTTCCTCAAGACGCTGGAGGAGCCGCCCTCGGAGACGACCCTCATCCTGGTGGCCAGCGCCATGGACCGGCTCTTGCCCACCATCCGCAGCCGGTGCAGCAAGGTGCACTTCGCCCCGCTGCCGGTGGAGATGGTCGCCGAGCACGTGCGCGAGGCGCGCAAGCTGGACGCGGACACCGCCGCGCTGGCCGCGGTGATGTCCGGCGGCAGCCTGGGCCGGGCGCTCGCGCTGGATGTGAAGGCGCTGGCGCAGCGCAAGGACGTCATCACCGCGTTCGAGTCCCTGCGAGGCAATGACATCCCGGGCCTGCTGCGCTTCGCGGAAGGCCATGGCGGGTCGCGCGAGGACGCGGACACGACGCTGGAGCTGCTCTTGTTGTGGACGCGCGACGTGGCGCTCGCGAAGGCGGAGGCGGAGGCGGGGATGGCGAACCGGGACCTGAAGGCACTGGCGGCGGAGGTGGCGGGACGCACGTCGGAGGCCGCGCTGCACCGGCGCAACGCGCTGCTGGAGTCGGCGCGCGTGGCCATTGGCACGCGCAACGGCGCGCCCCGGTTGCAACTGGAGCGCCTGCTCATCGAGCTGTGCGTGGAGGGCCGTTGAGCGCGGACATGGATGAGGTGCTGGCGGAGGTGAAGGGCGGCAAGGTGTGGCCGCTGTACCTCCTGTGGGGCGAGGAGTTCCTGGTCCGCAAGGGCGCCGACGAGCTGGTGAAGACCCTGGTGCCGGACGCCGCCATGGGGCTGAACCTCGCGGTGCTGGACGCGGCCTCACCGCGCGAGGTGGCTCAGGAGTTGGCCACGATGCCCCTGTTCCCCGGACGCAAGGTGGTGCTCGTCCGGGACCCGGAGTTCATCGCGCCCAAGAAGGGCAAGGGCGACGCGCTGGCCAAGGCGCGCGACGCGTGGAAGGCGGGCAAGCGCAAGGAAGGCGCGCGGCGGCTGCTGGCGCTCGCGGGCCGCGCGGGCTGGGGCGTGGACCAGTTGGACCCGCGCACGCCCGGCGCGCCCACGGTGGAGCAGTGGAAGGACGAACTGAACGTGGACCTGGCGGAGGCGGACCTCGCCTTCCTCCAGGAGGCCGCGACCTTCTGCCGCGAGGAGCGCATCAGCGCGCCCGAAGGCGACGCGTCCGCGCTGCTGGAGCTGCTCCAGAAGGGTGTGCCCCCGGGCCATGCGCTGGTGCTGGCGGCGACGGACGTGGACTCGCGCAGCCCGCTGCTCAAGTTCGCGCAGGACAAGGGCCGCCTCTTCGAGCGCAAGGTGGCCGCGCGGCACAAGGACCTGGACCTCAGTGAGATTGCCCGCGAGTTCCTGGCCCCCCTGAAGAAGAAGCTGGGGCCGGGCGCGCTGGAGGGGTTGAAGGAGCGCATCGGCGGCAACATCCGGCTGCTCCAGTCGGAGCTGGAGAAGCTGGCCGTCTACGCGGAAGGGCCCACCATCGAGGCGGCGCACGTGGCGCTGCTGGTGCACCACGCGCGCGAGGAGGAGTTCTTCGAATTGACGGAGGCCCTCCAGAAGCGCGAGCTGAAGGACGCGCTGTCCTACGCCGAGGACGCGATGGGGCAGGGGACGCACGCGTTGCAGCTCTTGGGCGCGGTGGCCTCCATCGTCCGCTCGCTCTTGGAGAACCACGCCTGGCTGGAGCGGTACGGCGGAGGCAATCCTCCCAAGAACGGGCGCGACGTGGAGACGCGCATCCTTCCGAAGCTGGAGGCGGAGCTGAAGGTCGCCAAGCGCAAGACGCCCAACGCGTGGGCGCTCGCGTTCGGCATGCAGGCCGCCGCGCGCTACGAGCGCCGTGAGCTGCTCAACGCCCTGGTGGCGTGCGCGGACGCGGACCTGGCGCTGAAGTCGTCCGCCAGCGGGAAGCTCGTCATTGAACGGCTCCTCTGGACGGTCTGCACCCGAGGCTGAGGACCGGGCGGGGCAGCGGCCCGGCATCCGGTGCGTGCGCGCCGGGCCGGGCCTGGGGTAGAGGAGGGCACATGGCGGACAAGCGGCGCTTCGACCTCTTCGCGGACCTCCTCGTCACGCGCTTCCCCCAGGCCACCCGCGTCTATGACGTGGCCGGCGGCATGGGGAAGCTGAACGAGGCCCTCACCCAGCGCGGGCGCACCGTGACCACCTTCGACCTGCGCCACAAGCACCTGCCGGTGCAGTACGCGCAGCGGCCCTTCACCCTGGAGGAGCCCTGCGAGGCGGAGCTGGTGGTGGGGATGCACCCCGACGGCGCCACCCGCATCATCATCGAGTATGCCGCGCGCCACGGCCTGGGCTTCGCCGTCGTCCCTTGCTGCTCCGACAACGGGATGCCCTACAAACCGTGGATGCGGCACCTGGCCGACGTCGCGCGCGACGCGGGCATCACGGTCGTGGAAGAGGTCGCGCTGCCCATGGACGGACGCGCGCGCGTGCTCCTTGGGATGCCGCGCTGACGCAGCCGTCCGGCCGCCTGCATCACGTGCGGACGACCGGGCGCGGTGTGAAACCCGGCGGTGCTTTGCTCACCAAGAAAAAGCCGTCAACCATGGATTGCCTGAATAGAGGACACACCGCGCGTGGACTGTCACGGTTGAGGACAGCGCGCGCGGGCGTCTGAAATCCCCTGGAAAGTCATGGGCTTGGCCACCGCTGCGTAACGATTACTTGCACATTTCAGAAGATTTACTGGGCATTCATGTGCCAGCCCGGTTTCGATGCCTTCTCTTGATGCGAAGCATTCCGGCCACTTAAGGCGTTGGCCCGAAGAATGCTCAGTGGAGCGCTGCCACGGCGACACCCCCTTTCGCCTGGCAGGAGGAACCACCTTGGTTCGCACCACTCGTTTCGTTACCGCGCTGCTGGCCACCCTTCCCCTCGCCGCTTGCGGCGTCGGGGACACCAACCCTTCGAATGATCAGCAGAAGCCGGATGAGGTCGCGGATGTGCAGAGCGCGCTGAGCGTGATTCCCGGCGCCCAGATTGTCGGAACGAACGAGGACGGGACGCCTCACACCATCCAGGGTCGTCTGGGCCAGGCGGATCGCCCCCTGACGGGCTTCGCCGCCGCGGACGTGCACACGGCCATCGCCGGGTCCATGCCGGGCATCGCGTCGCTGTTCCGCCTGAACGCGTCGGACCTGCAGGTCCGCCGGGTGTCGGTGGACGAGCAGGGCGTTTCGCACATCCGCTATGCGCAGACGCTGAACGGTCTGCCGGTGGTGGGCGAGGAGCTGGTGGTGCACGTGGATCCGTCCGGCGCCATCTTCGGCGCGAACGGCTCCGCTCGCTCCGGTGGCACGGTGTCCGCGCGCCCGCTGGTCGCCGTGGAGGCCGCCCGCACGGCGGCGCTGCGCGACACGCAGGGCACGGGCCTGGCCGTCACGGGCTCGCGCCTGGTGTACGTCCGGTCGCAGGATGACCAGCGCCTGCGCCTCGCGCACGAGGTGACGGTGACGGGCGAGAGCGCCCTGATGCCGCTGCGCAACCGCGTCTATGTGGACGCGCTCAACGGCGCCACGCTGCTGACGGTGCCGGAGATCCACACGGCGCTGAACCGCAGGATGTACAGCGCGAACAACGGCACCAGCACGCCGGGCACGCTCAAGCGCACCGAGGGGCAGGCCGCCATCGGCGACTCGCACCTCGACACCAACTACAACATGTTGGGCTACACCTACGACTGCTACAAGACGCTGTTCAACCGCGACTCGCTGGACAACGCGGGCACGGCGCTCATCAGCACGGTGCACTACAGCACCAACTACGTGAATGCCTACTGGGACGGCACCCAGATGGTGTACGGCGATGGCGACGGCGTGAACTCCATCGAGCTGGGCAAGGACGCGGACGTCACGGTCCACGAGCTGACCCACGCCGTCACGTCGAAGGAGTCCAACCTCACGTACTCCGGCCAGTCCGGTGGCCTCAACGAGGCGATGTCCGACACGTTCGGCGCCATCTGCGAGAGCCGCGTGAACGGCTGGAGCACCGCGGCGGCCATCTGGATGGTGGGCGAGGACGTCTGGACGCCCGGCACGGCGAACGACGCCCTGCGCTACATGGATGACCCGGCGAAGGACGGCGCGTCCAAGGACTGGGCGGCCAACGTGACGTCCAGCACGGACGTGCACTACAGCTCCGGCGTGCCCAACCTGGCGTTCGCGCTGCTGTCGAAGGGTGGCACGCACCCGCGCGGCCGCTCCACCATCGTGGTGCCGGCCATCGGCGTCGAGAAGGCCGCCCGCATCTGGTACAAGGCCAACACGGACATCTACACGGCGGGCACGACGTTCGCCCAGGCGAAGACCTGGACGGTCCAGGCCGCCGTGGCGCTGGGTTACGACGCGGCCACGCAGGCTGCCGTGACGGCGGCGTGGGAAGCGGTGGGCGTGGGCGGCACGGTGACGCCTCCGACCTGCACCCCGCTGACCAACGGTGTGGCGAAGACGGGCCTGTCGGGCGCCTCCGGCTCCGAGACCCACTACTGCATCGACCTGCCGGCCGCGAAGGCCTCCACCTACGTGCTGAGCGGTGGCACGGGTGACGCGGACATGTACATCAAGTTCGGCTCCGCGCCGACCACGTCGTCCTACGACTGCCGTCCGTACCTCTCCGGCAACGCGGAGTCGTGCAGCGCGGCGGCGAAGACGGCGGCGGGCAAGATGTACATCATGCTCCGCGGCTACTCCGCCTACAGCGGCACGTCGCTGAAGGCCACGTACTAAGCCCCTCCACGCACCCGGCGTGATGCCACGCCGGGCACCGTGATGGTCCCACTTCCGCCTCCGGAACTTCCTGTTCCGGGGGCGGTCGTGTTTTCGCGGGCTGCCGGGTGGAGCGCGCCGGGCCGCAGGCGGGCCGCTGGATGGATCCGCGCGACGCCGAAGGAGGGCGACCGACCCGGGGGGCTGTGTCCCGGGCCGCGAGGCCGGGCAAGCGGGAACGGGGTAGGGTGCCCGGACTTCCCTCACAGGAGGATGCATGGGGCGGCGGCTGGGCGGGGTGTTGCTGGCGCTGATGGTGGGCTTCGGGGTCGCGTCGTGCCGGCACGGCGTGCGCGGGACGCCTTCGCGCACCTGCGTGGTGCTGTCGGTGGGCGGCACCAAGGGGCTCGCGCACGTGGGCGCGCTGGACGCACTGGTGGCCCGGGGCATCCCCATCGACTGCGTGGTGGGCAACAGCATGGGCGCGGTGGTGGGCGGGCTCTATGCCGTCGAACCCCGGGGCCACCTGCGCGAGCGCTACCGGGCCTTCTTCGCGGACTACGAACAGGAGACGCGCAAGACGACCGCGACGCGGGGCGCGGTGGGCGCGGCGGTGGGCCTGCTGGCGGTGCTGGTGTCGGGAGGCGCGCTGGGCCCGGCCGTCGCGGCGGGCGCGCTGGGGGCGGCGGGCGGCGCGGGCACGGTGCCCCGGCTGAGCCATGAGCGCTTCACCCATGTGCTGGAGCGCTTCTACGCGGGAGCCCGGGTGGAGGACCTGCCCGTGCCCTTCGTCACCTTCCATCAGGCGCCCACGGATCAGGGCCTGCGGCTCATCACCGTCACGCACGGACCGCTGTCGGAGGCCGTCGCCGCGAGCGCCGCCAATCCGTTGCTGTTCGAGGACGCGTCGCTGGAGCGCATCGACCCGGGCGCGGACCGCGTGTCCGCGACCCCCATCCACGACGCCTGTCAGCTGTTCCCGGGTGCGCGGCTCATCGCCATCAACGTCACCGGCGAGCCGGCCTTCTACCGGGGGGACCTGGACTGCGACGTGCGGGAGATCCGCGTGGACGTGCCCGCGCCGCCCGTGGAGGCCTTCACCGGCCGGGGCCCCGCCTTCGAATCCGCCTACGACGCGGGCCGCGACGCGGTGATGCGGGCCTGGCTGGACTGACGTCGGGCGCTCCGCCGAGCGGACTTCAAGCGGTGGTGAGCAGGCCCGTGACGTCGCGCCATCCGCCCTGGCAGGGCGACGTGTCCGTGGCCAGGTAGTGCCCCACGCGGCCGGGCGCCAGCGCGACGATGGCCGCCGAGCGCGTGCCGTACACCTCCGTGTGGATGCAGAGCGCCTGGAGCTGTTGGAGGAAGTCGGCGGGCAGGCCGTCCTCCGACAGGGGCCCCGTCGCCGCGTCCCGGGGCGGCAGGGCGTGGTCGGCCAGCGCTGCCTGGAGCCCCGTCACCAGCTCCGGCCACGGGCGCCCCGCCACGCCTTCAGCGAGCGCATGGGCCCGCGCCACCTTGGGCAGCGCCAGGTTGTCCAGGCTGTCGTTGGGCAGCACGTGCACGCCGGGCGGCACGTCCTCGTGCAGCAGGTGCGGATGACCCGGCCGTGCGTAGGCCACCCGGAGCACGCGCCCGTCCCCGTAGAGCAGGTTGAAGGGAAGGAACTCCGGGGCGGGCAGGGTGCCGAGGTAGCGCTCGATGGCCTCCACCGAACCGGCCTGGAGGGCGCGCAGGACCACCTCGCCCCTGGAGCGGGGGGCCGAGCCCAGACCGCGAGCGCCCCGCTGGTTCGTCAGGCCGACAAACACCCCTTCGTGGGTTACACCCATCCACGTTCCGCCCCGCTCCACGTCCTGGCCGCCCACCACGCGCGGGGACTCGGAGAGGACCTTCGGGCCGTGGGCCGGACGTGCGTAGAACTCATCCCGGTTGGCGGCGAGGACCAGCGGCCACTCGGGGTGGACGTCACGGAGGATGAGGACGGTGCACATGGTGGGCGGTCGATAACATCCACCATCGTGCCATGCACCTGCCGCGGCGCATGTTGGTCGATGACCTCGTTTCCCCGAGCGGCTATGGTCCGCCGCCCTCAGGAGAGTCCATGGCGGAGAGAATCCTCGTCACCAGCGCCCTTCCGTACGCGAACGGCGCCATCCACCTCGGCCACGTCGTCGAGTACGTCCAGACGGACATCTACGTCCGCTTCCTCCGCTCGTGCGGCCAGGACGTCGTCTATTTCTGCGCGGACGACACGCACGGCACGCCCATCGAGCTCAACGCCGCGAAGCAGGGCATCCCGCCCGAGCAGTTCGTCGCGCGCTTCCACGACGAGCACCAGCGCGACTTCCGGGACTTCGACGTCCGGTTCGACTACTTCCACTCCACCAACTCGCCGGAGAACCGCCAGTACGCGGAGCTCATCTACGGGCGCCTGAAGGACGCGGGCGACATCGACCGCCGCGACGTCGAGCAGGCCTACTGCGAGAAGGACAAGCGGTTCCTGCCGGACCGGTTCATCCGGGGCACCTGTCCCAACTGCAAGGCGGCGGATCAGTACGGCGACGCGTGCGAGAAGTGCGGCAAGACGTACAACCCCACCGACCTCATCGACGCGCACTGTGCCCTGTGCCGCACGCCGCCGGTGCGCCGCAACTCCGAGCACCTGTTCTTCCGGCTGTCGCGGCACGCGGACTTCCTCCAGGAGGTCTTGAAGCGCCCCGGCTTCATCCACCCGGGCCTCGCCACCCAGCTCCAGGGCTTCTTCGAGAAGGGCCTGTCGGACTGGGACATCAGCCGCGACGGGCCGTACTTCGGCTTCGCCATTCCGGGGGAGACTGACAAGTTCTTCTACGTGTGGCTGGACGCGCCCATCGGCTACATCGCGACCACGGAGAAGTGGGCGAAGGAGACCGGCCGCGCGAAGGATGCGCTGGAGTACTGGGCCAAGGACGCGCCCACGCGCATCGTCCACTTCATCGGCAAGGACATCGTCTACTTCCACGCGCTGTTCTGGCCCGCCGTGTTGAAGGTCGCGGGGTTCCACATCCCCAACGAGATCAAGGTGCACGGGCACCTGACCGTGAACGGGGAGAAGATGTCCAAGACCCGAGGCACCATGGTGCCGGCGCGGGACTATCTGGAGCAGCTGGACCCCAGCTACCTGCGCTACTTCTACGCGGCCAACCTGGGCGCCGGCGTGGAGGACCTGGACCTCAGCCTCAAGGACTTCCGCCTGCGGGTGAACGGCGAGCTGGTCAACAACGTGGGCAACCTGGCCAACCGCGCGCTGTCGATGCTGGCGGGACCGCTGGAGAAGAAGCTCGCGCCGGGCCGCCAGGAAGGGGCGGGGCGCACGCTGGTGGAGCAGGCCCTGGCCCGCGTGCCGGAGGTGCGCGAAGCGTTCGAGAAGCTGGAGTACCGCGCCGCCATCAAGATCATCACGGACATCGCGTCCACCGCGAACGCCTTCCTCCAGACGCAGGCCCCCTGGGCGCTGGTGAAGAAGGACGCGGAGGCCGCGCGGGCCGACCTGTCGGACGCGGCGGACGTGGCCTACCTGCTGGGCGCGCTGCTGGCCCCGGTGACGCCGCGCGTGTCGGAGCGGCTGTTCGCCCAGCTCAACGCACCGCCGCTGACGTTCCAGGCGCTCGCGACCGCGAAGTATCCACTTCTCGACCGTACCCGCCCGCTGGGCACGCCGGAGCCGCTGCTGCCCCGTCTGGAAGAGGACCGGGTCAACGCCATCATCAAGGCCCCCCCGGAATTGCCTGTGGCCGATTCCACCACTCCCGGGTCTGGGGGCAAGGACAAGAAGAAGGAGAAGAAGCCCGTGGAAGCGAAGACGCCTGAAGCCCAGCCCGCGGTGCCCACGACGCAGGCGTCTGCTGGCGCCGGTGCGGGCACGGGGACCGCGGAGGCCGGCCCCGCCGCGGACATCGAGTACGCGGACTTCGCGAAGGTGGTGCTGAAGGCGGGACGCATCGTGGCCGCGGAGAAGGTGAAGGGCGCGGACAAGCTGCTCAAGCTGGACGTGGACCTGGGCGAGGGCACGCCGCGCACCATCGTCTCCGGCATCGCGGAGGCCTACACGGCCGAGGCGGTGGCGGGCCGGCGCGTGGTGGTGGTGGCGAACCTGAAGCCGCGCAAGCTCAAGGGCATCGAGTCGCGCGGGATGCTGCTGACGGCCGGCTCGGGTGGCAAGGACCTGTCCCTGTTGGATCCGGGCGACGTGGCCCCTGGCAGTGACGTGAAGTAGGGCGGCTCCGTTCGCGGAAGGCGTCTGGGGCACGAAGCGCCGGGCGGTTCATCACCGCCCGGCGGTAACAAGAAATAGCCCGCAGCCGGACGGGTTGTTCCAGGAACACGACACACCGGGCGGTTCACCGCTCCCGGCAGCGAGGTGAGAAGACGTGGTGGACTGGCGTGCCGAACGGGATCGCGCCCTGCTGACCCTGGAGCGCGAGAAGCGTCCAGTGAGCCGGGCCGAGGCGGCGGATCTTCTCTTCCAACTGGCCTCCGAGGAGTCCGCGCACGTCGCGGAGTTCACGGACGCGCTGGTGCGACTGCTCGCGGATTCGCAGCCGGAGGTGCGCCGCTCCGGGGTGAGCCTCGCGTCGGTGGTGCTGCCGCCGGATCAGCTTCCGGACACGCTCCTGCCCCGCCTGCGCGACGAGGACACCCGGGTGCGGCTGGAGGCCACCGGACGGCTGGCGGACCTGGCGCTGCCGCACGCGCGCGGGGCCCTGGCCGGCATGCTGGAGGACCCCACGCCGGAGGTGCGGTTCGAGGCCGCGCGCGGCATCGCCGCCCTCAAGCACCCCGCGGGCCTGGACGTGCTGGTGGCCGCGCTGGACGTGGACACGCTGCGCTTCCGGGCCTTGGGCGCGCTGGCGGAATTGGAGGACGTGCGGGCGCTGCCGGCGGTGAAGAAGCTGTTCGGCAAGTGGCTGCTGCCCGCGTTCGACAAGACGCAGGCGGCGGGCGTGCTGATGAAGCTGGGGGCTCCGGAGGGCGCGGACTGGCTGATGCAGCGCACGCGCAAGAAGTGGAGCGCGGACCGGGCGCTCGCGGTGGAGCTGTGCGGCGAGCTGAAGGTGCCGGGCGCGCTGGAGCGCTTGAAGGACATCCTCGAGGATGCGAAGGACCCCTGCCGTGGCGCCGCCGCGCGGGGCCTGGGCCGGCTGGGAGATGCCCGGGCGCTGCCCTGGCTGCTCTCCGTCCTGGAGAACCGCGCCGCCCCCGAGGATGACCGGCTGGACGCGGCGGATGGCGTGTGGCGCCTGGGCGTGGCGGAGGGGCAGGAGCGCGTGCGCGCGGCCGTGGCCACCTTCGCTTCGGAAGAGGCGCGGTTGGAGCTGGAAGAGCTGTTTCGGGAGGGCCCATGAGACTGGTCGACGCGCACTGCCACCTGGAGCCGAAGGACTACGCGGACGTGGCGGTGGTGCTGGAGCGCGCCCGGGCCGCCGGCCTGGTGCACGCGGTGCTGGTGGGGCAGTTCGAGAACCCCGGGGATTGGGGCAACGCGCTGGAGATCGCCGCCCGCCACCCGGACTTCCTGTCGCCCACGCTGGGCATCCACCCGCACGCGGCCGCCCGCGCCACCGAGGCGGACTTCGAGGTGCTGGAGCGCACCTGTGCCCGTCCGGAGCTGCGCGCGGTGGGCGAGGCCGGGCTGGACTACTACTACGACCACTCGCCCCGCGACGTGCAGGCCACCGTCTTCCGGCGCCAGTGCGCGCTGGCGAAGCGCCTGGGCAAGCCGCTGGTGGTGCACGTGCGCGACGCGCATGAGGACTGCGACGCGGCCCTGGCGGCCGAGGACGTCACGAACGGCGTCATCCACTGCTTCACCGGCGACACGGACGCGGCGCGGCGCTACCTGGACCGGGGCTTCTACCTGTCGCTGTCCGGCGTCATCACCTACAAGAAGACGGAGGCCCTCCAGGACGCGGTGCGCTTCGCGCCGCTGGAGCGCCTGATGGTGGAGACGGACAGTCCCTACCTCGCGCCCGTGCCGCACCGGGGCCGCAAGAACGAGCCCGCGCACGTGCTGGAGACGGCGAAGAAGATGGCGGAGCTGAAGGGCGTCCCGCTGGAGGAGGTGGCCAGCGTCACCACCGCCAACGCGGCCCGCCTCTTCAACCTCACCCTGCGCTGACCGCGCCGGCCAGGGCTTCCAGGTCCTGGTCGAGCTGCGGCATGTCCAGCAGCAGCGCGTCCGGATCGTAGAGGAAGTCCGCCTGCTTCAGCTTCAGCAGGGCCTGCAGCGCGGGTTCACCCGCGTGTCCGCCGAAGGAGGCGAAGACGACGCGGCCCCGCTCCAGGTGCAGGAAGCCCTCCAGCGTGTGGTGGCGCAGCTGGAGCCTACCGCTCTTGCGGCCTCCGCCCAGCGTGCGGAGCAGCTCGCGCGGGGGCAGCTCGTCGAAGCTGCCGCGCACCACCCGGCCCGGGCCGTTGTGCTGCACCCGGTCCTGGAAGAGCGTGTGCACCGTGCGCGCGACCTCCGCCTTGTCGCCCGGAGCGAGCACCGCTGTCGCGCCCGCCATCAGCAGCCGCTCGCGCGCCTGCGCATCCGGCTCGCCCACCACGGCGATGGGCAGGCCCGCGCTCTCCGGCGCGGCGCGCGCGGCCTCCAGCAGGTCCAAAACCTCCTGCTGTCCCAGCCGCAGGCTCACCACCAGCACGTCGCAGTCCTGCCGCGCCAGGCCGTCCAGCGCGCCATCCAGCGTGGACAGCGCGTGCGCGACCAGCTCCTGCTTGAGCACCGCCTCCAGCAGCTCGCCGCGCGTCGTCTCATCCGGTTCCGCGATGAGCACCTGCCGGCCCTCGCTGGCCAGTCGGTGCACCAGCAGCTCCCCGCTCTGGAGCTGGCCGACGATGTCCGCCACCACCGGGTCGTAGAGGATGCCCGCGTGCTTGCGCAGGTGCTCCAGCGCCTGCTGCTTGGTGAAGACGCGGCCGTGCGCGTTGCCCGGGTTCTTGGTCAGCTCCAGGAAGCTGTCCACCGCGGCCAGGATGCGCGCGCCCAGGGTGATGTCCTCGCCCTTGGCGCCCTGGGGCGTGCCGGAGCCGTCCCAGGCCTCGTAGAGCTGCGCGAGGATGGTGTTCACCTGCGTGGGCAGGTGCACCGTCTCGAAGAGCTTCGTCGGCGCGCGGTAGCTGGCCTTCGCCTGGGCCTTCCACTCCGCGTTCGCCGCGTTGCTCGCCAGCGAGAAGTGCCGCTCCGCGGGCTTGCCCAGGTCGTGCAGGTACGCGGCGATGGAGAGCGCCGCCAGCTCCTTGTGGGGCATGCCCATGCGCTGGCCGACGATGCCCGCCTGCCGCGCGAGCTGCGCCGAGTGTCCCCGGTGCCGCGGCCGGTCCTGCTCCAAGAGGCCCACCATCAGGCTCAGCGTCTCCACGTAGTCGGAGTCGCTGATGAGTCCGCGCGGGCCACCCGGTTCTCGCCGCTGCGTGGCGGCCCGCACCTGGGTGCCGCTGCCGGGCCCCCGCAGGCGCATCCGCGCGTCCGTCTCCAGCCGCATCTGCAGGCTGGTGGTGGTGCTGCGCCCGGGGGAGGTGCCGCTGCGGCCGGAGTCGGAGCTTCCGTTGTTGCTCGCGGGGGCTTCCGGACGCCGGGGCCCGCCGCCGTGCGGACCCTCCAGGAGCGCGGTGAACGCGGTGGGGTCGCCGTAGTAGTGCTTGCGGATGGCGGCGGAGATGGCGCTGCGCAGGCCGATGTACGCGTAGACCTCCGACATGTTGGTGACGAGCGCGATCTCGTCGAGCAGCGACTTGTTCTGCGGCTCGGCGGCCACCACCGACAACAGCCGGCGCTCCGGATCAATGGCCAGCGGAAGCACGTTCTGCGCTTCCGCCAGCCGCACCGGCAGCTTGTCGAGCACCTTCGTGTCGATGCGGACCTTGGCCAGCTTGTCCGCGGTGACGAAGCGGGTCTGGAACTCGTTGGCCAGGAGCCGCAGCAGCGCGGCCTCCTGGAGCAGGCCCAGCTCCACCAGACAGTCCCCCAGCTTGTGGCCGGTGATCTTCTGGTGCTCCAGTCCCTGCTCCACGGCCCCTGGCGTCACGAGGCCGGCCTCAATCAACCGCTCTCCCAGCCGCTTCGCCATGGACTTCAGCCCTCCGAGGAGCCCTCGCCTTCACCACCGGACTTCGCGGGCGCGGACGGCGCCAGCGCGCTGAACGGCTTGAAGGTCAACTCGCCGGGCAGGTTCTTGGGGTCGCGCGGCGGACGGTCCTCGCGCGGCGGACGGGCCGGACGCTCCTCGCGGGGCGGACGGTCCTCGCGCGGGGGACGCTCGGCGCGAGGCTCGCGCGGAGGACGCGGCGGACGCTCCGGACGGGCCTCCTTCGCCTCGGTCGCGGGAGCGCTGGTGCCCTCGGCGCCAGCAGGCGCCTGCGGAGCCTTGTCGCCCCGGGCCTTGCGCTTCTCCTCGCGGTGCTTGCGACGGCCGCTGCCACCTTCCACGGGCGCACGGCCGCGACCGGTGGGCACGGAGCCCTTCCAGAGCGCGCGATCATAGGCCCGCAGGTGCTCCGTCCAGCGCTCGTTCGGATCGCGCTGCATGGCCTCCACCCACGAGGAGATGCGTGTGTCGAGCGCGCTGAGCGAATCGACGATCTGCGCCTCCAGCGTCAGCGGCACCCGGGCCCCGGCGGAACCCCCCGCGCCCTGCTGGGAGATCGCCAGGTGCGTCAGGTGCTGCTCCAGGAGGGGAGGGAAGCCGGGGATGCCCAGCGTCTTCTCGCGGATCTTCTGCGCCGCCAGCACCGCGTGGCCCACGAGCCGACCCTCGTCGGTGTTCTCGAAGCCCTTGTCGGAGGACCCCTCGCCCGCCTTCATCACGTCGTGCAGGAACGCGCCCGCCAGCAGCAGGTCGCGGTCCGCCATGGGGTAGTGGTCCGACACGCGCAGCGTCAGGCGCATCACCGACAGGACGTGCTCGGCCAGGCCTCCGCGCCACGCGTGGTGCACGCCCTTGGCCGCCGGAGCGACGGGCAGTCCCGCCGACACCTGCGCGTCGTCCAGGAACGCCACCAGCAACTGCTTCACGTACGGGTCGTTGACGCGCTCGTTGATGAGCTCGCGGATCTGCCCCACCGCGCGCGGGCCACCGCCGCCCTCGTGACGGGCTTCCGGCTTGGGCTCGCGGGGCTCCTTCGCCGCCTCGGGGGCCTTGGCCTCCCTGAGCTCCTTCGCTTCGCGCGGCTCCTTCGCTTCGCGGGGCTCCTTGGCCTCCGCGGCGGGCTTCGCCTCGGCGGGAGGGGCCGCGGGCGGCTCGAACTCCTTGGGGTCGAGCGGCTCCGGATCCAGCCGCTCCACGGCCTCCACCACCACCTGGGTGCGGCCGTGGAAGACGATGACGCCGCCCTGCACGAGGACGTAGTCGCCGCTCTGGAACGTGGGCTCGAGCGCGTCCACCTTGTCGAAGACGCGGGCGTCGACGGTGCCGCTCTTGTCGGCCAGGGACAGCGAGAGGAACACCTTGCCGCTGCGCGCGTTCACCTTCTCCTTCTTGGTGACGCGGAAGACGGTGTTGACGCGGTCCTTCTCGCGCAGGTCGACCGCGTACACCTTGCGGACGGTCTCGACGGAAGCCTCCGGGGTGGAAGACGCGGCCTGGGTTTCGTTTTCGGTAGTCATCGCGGCGCGGACACTACCACCGGAGGGGGCCCTCCAGGCGAGACAAGTCGCTCAGGGCCCCTCGGGTGTCCGCTCAGCTCACCTCGAGCGCCACCGCCTCCAGGTACTCGGCGCCCGGGGAGCCGACCGGTACCGGGTGGTCGGGCGGCAGGCCCATCCGCACCAGCCGGAAGGCGATGCGCGCCTCCAGCTCACACGCCGTGGCCACGGCCTCCGTGAACGACCCCAGGGCCAGCGGTGGGTGATAACCGACCACCAGGAGCCTGCCGCCATGGCGGGTGCGCCGGAGGGCCAGGCGCACCTGTTCGATGAAGTCCTCCTCGGCGGCCACCCCCAGCGTGTCCAGCAGCACCAGGTCGAAGGTGTCCTTGAGGGCCCGCAGCACCGCCAGGGGCTCGCCCTGTTCCACCGTCACCCTGCCGAGCAGTCCGTTCGCCTCCGCGTTCTCGCGCGCCAGGTCCGCGGAGTCCGCGTTGCCGTCGAAGGCGAGGATCTGCTTGGCCCCATGTCTGCCCGCGTGGACGAAGAGGCCGCCCACGTTGCAGGCCACATCCAGCACGCGGTCCCCGTTGCCGGTGCGGCCCAGGAAGCGGCGCAGCTCGCGGTGATCATACCCGTAGCCCGTGCCCCGGCCGTACGTGAGGTCCACGGTGAAGCGCGCGCCCATCTCCAGCAGGCGGCACCAGCGCGGCGGCGTCCCGTACATCACGTGCGGTCGCTGCGCGGGCAGGCCCAGGGCCTTGCGCCGGTGCGTGTCGTTGCGCAGCAGCACGGAGGCCGCTCCCGTCACCTCGCCCAGCGTGCGGGTGATCTCCTCCTGGCGCGCGTCCATGGAGCGCGTGAGCGTCTGCACGACGAAGTGCTGATCATACCGGTCCACGATGAGGCCGGGCAGCCCGTCGCCGTCGTCGTTGACGATGCGGCAGAAGCGCGGGTCGTCCACCAGGCGCGCGCGGCGCTCGAAGGCGTGGCGCACGTGGCGGGGGATGAGCCCCTCCACGGCCTCGTCCGGCAGGCCCAGGCGGCGCACGGCATAGGAGGCCTCCAGGTCCACGTCACCCAGGCCCAGGACCTGTCCATCCTCGTCCTTGAGCTGCATGGGCGTGCCGGGCTCCGGCTCGCCCTCCATGGAGACGATGTCCTCGCGGCGCAGCCAGGGCGCTCCATGGCGAAGCTTCCGGGCGGCTTCTCGGGACAGGTAGGTGCTGAGCAAGGTGCGGTCCTCCTCCAGCGCGATGGAAGGCACCCTGGAGGGCGCCTTCCCTGGAAGATGGGCCGTGTGGGGCCTGCTGTCGGCGGGGGCCTTCCCGCTGCCCCGGAGGGCAGGGGAGGAAGCGGCGTCAGGGGACGGGCGGGGGCCGCTTGTAGGCCTTGAACGTCACCCGCGTGAGCATTCCGCTGACCACCAGGGCCAACGCGATGCCCAGCATGCGCACATTCCAGGAACTGCCCATGACAAGCAGCACGAGCGCGAACACGCCCACCGCCACCGCGCCCAGCACCGTGAGCGTCTGGGCCCGGGAGTCCTTCGCGGCCTGGGGCCTGCGGGCGTGGGCCAGGACGGGCAGCGAGGACGCCTTGCGCCACTTCTCCGAGCCGTCCTCGCGCACCTCGTCGTCGGGGTCCACCAGCCCCTGCACGTAGGCGCGCTCGATGTCGCCCAGCGAGGGGAACATCAGCTCTCCGTCAGGGGTGCGCACGCGGTACGCCATGGGTTCTTCCCTCCCCGGCCACCCTGCCCGGAAGGGGAGGGGACCTCAAGTCAGCTCGGTGGCAATCTGCTCAGCGATGCGCAGTCCATCAATGGCGGAGGACACGATGCCGCCCGCGTAGCCGCAGCCCTCGCCCGCCGGATACAGGCCGCGCATGGACACCGACTGCAGGTCGTTGCCCCGGGTGATGCGCACCGGAGAGCTGGTGCGGCTCTCGATGCCGATGAGCTTGCCCTCGTCGCTGATGAAGCCGCGCATCTTCTTGTCGAAGGTGCGCAGCGCCGCCTTGAGCGACTGCGTCAGCCGCTCCGGGAAGAGCTGGTTCAGGTCCGTGTGCGCCAGGCCCGGGCGGTAGCTGGTGTCACCGGGGTCCTTCTTCACGCGGCCGGCCAGGTAGTCCGGGATGGTCTGCGCGGGCGCGAAGAAGCGGCCTCCGCCCAGCTTGTAGGCCTTCTCCTCCCAGTGCCGCTGGAACTCCAGGCCCGCCAGCGGCCCCCGGAAGCCCTCGCGCTCGAAGTCGGCCACGGACACGGACACGACGATGCCCGCGTTGGCGAACTTCGCGTTGCGCCGCGAGTTGCTCATGCCGTTGGTGCACTGCAGCCCGTCCTGCGTGGGCGTGGGCACCACGATGCCGCCGGGGCACATGCAGAACGAGTAGACGCCGCGCACCTCGCCGTCCACGTCCAGGTTCTCCGCCAGCTTGTAGTCCGCGGGCGGCAGCTTCGAGTGCTTCGCGGCGGCGCCGTACTGGATGCCGTTGATGAGCGACTGCGGGTGTTCCGCGCGGAAGCCCAGCGCGAAGGGCTTGGCCTCCACGCTCACCTGGCCGTCGGCGGCGAAGCGCTCGTACAGCTCGCGCGCGGAGTTGCCCGGCGCCAGGATGACGCGGTCGCTCTCCAGCGTGCGCCCGTCCGCCATCTTCACGCCCGCGATGTGGCCGTCGCGGTAGAGCAGGTCGTCCACGCGCTGCTCGAAGTGCACCTGGCAGCCGCCCGCGATGAGCTCGTCGCGCAGCTTCGCCACCGCGCCGGGCAGCAGGTCCGAGCCGATGTGCGGCTTGCCCTCGATGAGGATGTGATCCGGCGCGCCGTAGCGGGCGAACGCCTCGATGACCTTGCGCACCATGGGGTGGTTGATGCGCGTGGACAGCTTGCCGTCCGTGTACGCGCCCGCGCCGCCCTCGCCGAAGTTCATGTTGCTCTCCGGATCCAGGGACCCGTCGCGCATGAGCTTCGCCACGTCCTTGCGGCGCGTCACCACCTCGCGGCCGCGCTCCAAGAGGATGCTGCGCACGCCGCGCTCCAGCAGGCCCAGCGCGCAGAACAACCCGGCGGGTCCGGTGCCGATGATCAGCGGCAGCTTCTCCGGCTCCTTCACGCGCGGCAGCAGCTCCGGCGGGGGCGGCGCTTCGCTGACATCCGGCGGCAGCTTCGGCGCCTTCCTGCCCGGCGCCAGCTCCACCTCCAGCGTGTAGATGTAGCGCGGGCTGCCCTTCTTGCGCGCATCCAGCACCGAGCGCACCACGCGCACGGAGGAGAGGTCGCTCCGGGTGACCCCCAGCTTCTCCGCGGCGCGCTGGCCGAGCAGCTCCTCCGGCTCGTCCAGCCACAGCCCGATGTTGTTCACCCGGTACGCCATCTTGGTTTTGCTCCTCGGTGGGGGCGCGTATGTGCTCCAGCCACCCCAGGGAATGCAAGCACTTGAAAAGACGAGACGCTCGTCCGCAGGCCCCGGGGTAGGTGCGTACCCGCTGATGCACCCTGCTTCCCCTTCGCGGGCGGAGCGGACGTCCGGGTGCGTAACCCCCTTCGCACCTTCCACTTCCCGTGCCGTCCACTTCCGGGCTTCAACCCCTGGGGACTGTTGGGGAATCCGTTTGGAAGAGAACGACTGGCACGCCGGTTGAACTCAGCAGCCGAGTGATGACGCGGCGCCCGTTGGCCTGGGCCCGATTCCGGAGGCAATTCCCGTGAGCACCGACCAAAAGGGCACCCGTATCCTGGCGCGCACCTTCTTCAATCAGCTGCGCGCAGCCGGCTACACGCCGCACCAGGTCATCGGCATCGCGACGGAGCTGCTGGAGCTGGTCACCACCGACCTGCGGGAGGGCGACAAGGCAGGTGCCACCCAGCCGACACCCGAGGCCGTGCCGGAGTGGCAGCAGCGCGCGTAGCCCGTTAGGATGCACGACAGACCCTCGCGGGTGAGCGGGCTCCGGACCGGTTCCGGGGTCCCCGCCCGCAAGGTGGTGGGAGCGAACCGGCGACCGCCGGTTTTTTTGTCTCCACGCTCCAGTCTTTGACGCGCTGTGTCTCAGGGCTGGGGATGGCGCCTGCGCTCGCGGGCCGCCGCTCCGGCGATGAAGAGCAGCGCGGCGGTGAGCGCGGTGAAGACGAGGCTGGCGGAGGTGGGCGCCGTCAGCGCGAGCAGGCCGCAGCCGGTGAGGAACGCGAGCACATCGACGGCCACGGGCCGAGGCTGGGGCAGCACGAGCACCGTGGCGCACCCGGCCAGGGGCAACCCCAGCGCGACCTGCCGGAAGATGGCGTCGGTGTTGGTGCGCACCGTCTCCCAGTAGTTGATGAGGATGGCGGCGAAGATGACGACGGTGCCCCCGGCGAGCACGAGCACGCCCGCGGCGGCCGCGTCCTTGGTGAGCCGGGCCTTCTCGTCGAACTGCTGTACGGCCAGGTCGACCAGCTGCTCCAGCGCGCTGTTGAGGATCTCCGCGAAGAAGATGAGCAGCACGCAGAAGATGAGCGTCACCTTCTCCGCGAGCCCCAGGGGGATGCCGCTGCCCACCAGCCCCACCAGCACGCCGGAGATGAGGTGGATGCGCATGTTGCGCTGCCAGGCGACGGTGTGGATGAGGCCCGCCCACGCATGTCCGAACGAGGCGAACAGTCCGTTGCTGCGGCGGGAGGGAAACTGGGGACGGTGTGGTGCAGGAACGGTCATCGGAGGGTGAAGGGTGCGGCAGGCTAGCACCCACGGGTCCGATTGCCGCTCCTGAGTGAACGGGTAAGGTCGGCCGCGTGATGCGAACGTCCTTTCCGTCCTGGTCGCGCTTGGTGGCGCTGGCCCTGCTGTGCACCGGTGCCGTCGCGCGAGCGCAAGGCGCCTCCCTCCCGAGCTTCGAAGGGGATGACCTGGGCCTGGAGCCGCCAGGTGTTCACTATCTGCCAGCGCCGGGGCCCCGGGCGCACGAGCAGCACCGGCTGTCCTCCCAGGAACCACCGGTGGTGCGGCGTGAAGCGCGGGGCGCCAAAGCCAACGTGAAGACGGCCGGCGTGCCGCAGACGCGCCTGGGCGAGGGCGCGCTGTCCGGCAAGGTCATCTACCTGAGCCCGGGACACGGCTTCTACCGGGACAACGGGCTGAAGCGCTGGGCGACGCAGCGGGGCAACACCTGGGGCGTGGTGGAGGACTTCATCTCCGCGGAGGTGGTGTCCCAGGAGCTGCTACCCCTGCTGGTGGGCGCGGGCGCCACGGTGGTGCCGGTGCGGGAGACGGACCTGAACCCGCTGCTCGCCATCGTGGATGACGGTCAGGCGGGCTACGCGGAGGCTGGTGACGCTGGGCGCTTCCACGCCTCCGAACAGAAGGGCTGGGGCGCTCCGCCCGTGCCCATGGCCAACAACGTGGAGCCTTTCACGCTGGGCACCACGCGCACGCTGGACACGGCGGCCACCGTCACCGCGAGCGCGACGTGGACGCCGGACGTGCCGGCGGACGCGGCCTACAACGTCTATGTCTCCTACGGCGCGGACCCCACGCGCGCGCAGGATGCGCACTACGTCGTGAAGCACGCGGGCGGGGAGAGTCACTTCCGCGTGAACCAGCGCCGCCACGGCGGGACATGGGTGCTGCTGGGCCGCTTCTACTTCAAGGCGGGGCAACACCCGGACTCGGGCGCGGTGGAGCTGCGGAACGACTCGGCGGCGGGCACGGGCGCGACGCTGTCGGTGGACGCGGTGCGGCTGGGCGGCGGACGGGGCCTCATGGGAGACGCGGCGCAGGGACCGCTTCCGCGTCCGCGCTTCGAGGAGAGCGCGCGCTACCACGTGCAGTACAGCGGGGCGCCCTTCACCGTGTACGCGCCGACGGGGGCCAACGCGCTGTCCAACGAGCGCAACGCGGACGTGACGGCCCGGCCGCGCTTCGCCGCGTGGCTGCACGAGGAGGGCGAGGACGCCGTCTACGTGGCGTGGCACACCAACGCGTCCACCTCCGGCAACGTGGTGGGCACGGAGGCGTACGTCTACGGGCCGAACCCGGTGGACGGCACCCTCAACTTCACGGGCGTGAAGGACAGCGACGTGATGGCCAGGGCGCTGCTCGCGCAGATTGAAACGGACCTGAAGCGCGAGGTGGATCCGGCCTGGCGGGTGCGCACCCTGCGCTCGGCGAACCTGGGCGAGGTGAACCCCACGCACAACCCGGAGATGCCCAGCGTGCTGCTGGAGATGGCGTACCACGACAACACGGCGGACGCGGCGAAGCTCAAGGAGGCCCGCATCCGCCACGTGGCCGCGCGCGCCATCGTGCAGGGCCTCATCAAGTACTTCGCGGCCCGTGACAGCGTGGCGGTGCACCTGCCGCCGGAGGCCCCGGGCGCGGTGGCCGCGCGCAACGCGACGCCGGGCGCGGTGGAGGTGAAGTGGACCGCGCCGCCGCGGGTCGCCTCGGAGCAGGGCACGGATGCGCCGACGGGCTACCGCCTCTACCAGAGCGCGGATGGCCGGGCGTGGGACGAGGGCACGGCGGTGACGAACACCGAGGCCACCGTCACGCTGGCCGCCGGCACGCTGCGCTACTTCCGCGTCGCCGCGGTGAACGCGGGCGGCGAATCGTTCCCGTCCGCCACGCTGGGCGTGCGTGTGGGGGATGCCCCGCGCGCGCTGCTCGTCAACGCGTACGAGCGGCTGGACGCGACGGTGGCCTGCGGTGAGACGCTGACGCCGTATGATTTGTCCGCCCCGCTGCGCGTCTACCTGGAGGCGATGAACGACGGCAGCTACCTGCGCCAGCACGGCGCGGCGTTCGCCCAGGCGGCGGTGGCCTTCGACAGCGCGACGGGCAACGCGGTGGCGACAGGGCTCGTGTCCCCTTCGGGCTACCAACTGGTGGACTGGTCCACCGGGCGCGGCGGCGTGGGGGGCGCGGGGCTGACGCGCACCGAACAGGACGCCCTGCGCGCGTTCGTCACCGGGGGCGGACACCTGATGCTGTCGGGTGGCCGCACCGTGTCCGCGCTCGCGGCGGGCAGCGCGGAGGATCAGCTCTTCCTTTCAGACATCCTGAGGGCCTCCATCGGCACGGGGGCGCCGGTGCTTCGGCTGGAGGGCTCGGCGGGCGGCTTCCTCTCGGACCTGACCGCCACGCCGCTGGACGACGGGACGCTCGGGGCCTATCCGGTGGGCGTCACCGACGTGCTGGCGCCGACGGGCGGGGGCAGGGACGTGCTGCGCTACGCCGGGACGGCGCTGGGCGCGGGGCTGGTGTCCGGCACGGCGCCGGCGGGACAGGTGCTGGTGCTGGGCTTCCCCTTCGAGGGCCTCGCGTCGAACCGGGAGCGCGCGCGGCTGGTGGGCGCGTTCCTGGCGACGACGGGGCTCGCCCCGGCGCCCCCACTGCCGGACGCGGAGGTGACGCCGGCGGTGAGTCCCCGGCCGCTGACGTCCTGCGTGGCGGTCCAGGAGCGCAATCCCCATCCTCCCGTGGATCCGCCGGTGGAGCCGCCCCCTCCCGAACCGACGGTCGTTCCGTTGCTGCCAAACGAATATTTCGGCAAGGCGGACACCGGCTGTGGGTGCGGGGCGGCGGAGGCGGGAACGGCCTCCGGGCTCTGGCTGTTGGTCGGGGTGATTGTTCAGCTCCGGCGTGCGCGCGCGAAGGCCCACGCGAAGCGTTGACTCGGCGGGGGCGCCTGCCTACGGTCGCCCGCCTTCTTTACGAGACTCATGACGGGTGGGCCGTGAGGGCCCACTCCTGCTGACCAGGAGAACGGACACCATGGCCACCAAGATCGCCATCAACGGCTTCGGACGTATCGGTCGCTGCATCCTTCGCGCCGCGCTCAGCCGCAAGGAAGACCTCGAGATCGTCGCCATCAACGACCTCGACAAGCCGTCGGCGCTGGCCCACCTGTTCAAGTACGACTCCGTGCACCGCACGTGGCCGGGCGAGGTGAAGGCGACTGACAAGGGCATCGTGGTGGACGGGCGGGAGATCGCCGTCACCGCGGAGAAGGACCCCACGGCGCTGCCCTGGAAGTCGATGGACGTGGACGTGGTCCTGGAGTGCACGGGCCGCTTCACCGGCCGCGAGGGCGCGGAGAAGCACCTCAAGGCGGGCGCGAAGAAGGTCATCATCTCCGCGCCGGCCAAGGGCCCGGACCTGACCATCGCGTACGGCATCAACCACGACCAGTACGACGCGAAGAAGCACCACATCGTGTCCAACGCCTCGTGCACCACCAACTGCCTGGCGCCCATCGCCAAGGTGCTGGTGGACAACTTCGGCATCGAGCACGGCCTGATGACGACGGTGCACAGCTACACCAACGACCAGCGCATCCTGGACCTCACCCACGAGGACATGCGCCGCGCCCGCGCCGCCGCGCTCTCCATGATCCCCACCAGCACCGGCGCCGCGAAGGCCATCGGTGAGGTCATCCCGGAGCTCAAGGGCAAGATGCACGGCATCTCCGTGCGCGTGCCCACCCCGAACGTGTCGCTGGTGGACCTGACGGTGAACACCACCAAGAAGGTCACCGCGGAGGCGGTCATCGAGGCGTTCCGCAAGGCGGCGGCCACGCAGCTCAAGGGCGTGCTGGAGTTCAGCGACGCGCAGACGGTGTCGGTGGACTACAACGGCAACCCGCACTCGGCCATCTTCGACGCCACGAACTGCTTCGTGATGGGCGACACCATGCTCAAGGTCATGGCCTGGTACGACAACGAGTGGGGCTTCTCCAACCGCATGGTCGACACGGCGAAGTTCCTCGTGTCCAAGGGCCTGTAGTCGTCAGGCACGGCTTCGCATTCCGGCACCGTTGGGCTGACCGAGACAGGGCAAGGGGCACCAAAAGATGATCCGCTACATCGATGACCTGCAGTTGACCGGCAAGCGCGTCTTCATCCGCGTGGACTTCAACGTCCCCATGGAGGGCCGCCGCATCACCGACGACACCCGCATCCGCGAGGCGCTTCCCACCATCAAGCGCGCGCTGGAGATGGGCGGCAAGGTCATCCTGGCGTCCCACCTCGGTCGGCCCAAGGGCCCGGACCCCAAGCTGTCGCTGGAGCCGGTGGCCGCGAAGCTCGTGGAGCTGCTGGGCGGCAAGCACGAGGTCATCCTCACGGATGACAGCGTGGGCGACGGCGTGAAGAAGCAGGTGAAGGAGCTGAAGGAAGGGCAGGTGGTCCTCCTGGAGAACCTGCGCTTCCACAAGGAGGAGGAAGCCAACGACGAGGCCTTCTCGCGCGAGCTGGCGGCGCTGGCGGACGTCTACGTCAACGACGCGTTCGGCACGGCGCACCGCGCGCACGCGTCCACGGCGGGCATGGTGCCGTTCGTGAAGGAGAAGGCGGCCGGCTTCCTGATGCGCAAGGAGATCGAGTACCTGGGCGACAAGGTGCTCAAGAACCCGGCGAAGCCCTTCGTGGCCATCCTGGGCGGCTCCAAGGTGAGCGACAAGATCAAGGTCATCGAGAGCCTGCTGCCCAAGGTGGACGCGCTGCTCGTGGGCGGCGCGATGGCGTACACCTTCCTCAAGGCGCAGGGCATCGAAGTGGGCAAGAGCCGGGTGGAGGAGGGCGACAAGCTGGCGCTGGCGGCGAAGCTCTTGGACACGGCGAAGCGGCTGAAGACGCCGCTGGTGCTGCCCATCGACCACATCGTCGGCACGGGGCCCACGGCGGACAGCGTGGCCAAGGAGACGCCCGACCAGGTCATCCCGGCGGACATGATGGGTCTGGACATCGGGCCCAAGACGCGCGCGATGTTCACGCAGCGCATCCGCGACGCGAAGACGGTGGTGTGGAACGGGCCCATGGGCGTCTTCGAGGTGGCGAAGTTCGCGGAAGGCACGAAGTCGGTGGCGGTGGCCATGTCCATCAACACGCAGGCCACGACGGTCATCGGCGGTGGCGACAGCGCGGCGGCGGTGGAGCAGATGGGCTACGCGGACAAGATGAGCCACGTGTCCACGGGCGGCGGGGCGTCGCTGGAGTTCCTGGAGGGCAAGGAGCTGCCGGGCATCAAGGCGCTGGAGACGAAGTAGGCGGCAACGCACCCGCAGTTCCTCAAACGCTCGCTACCGGGGGAGACACCATGACGGCCCACGCTCGTCGGAAGATCGTCGCTGGCAACTGGAAGATGAACAAGGCGGTGCCGGAGGCGCTCGCGCTGGTGCGGGAGCTTCGCGGCGCGGTGGCGGCGCTGGGTGACACGGTGGAGGTGGTGATCGCGCCTCCGTTCGTGGCGTTGCAGCCCGTGCACATCGCGCTGGAGGGCGCGCCCATCCAGTTGGCGGCGCAGAACTGCCACTGGGAGGCGTCCGGCGCCTTCACCGGGGAGATCTCCGCGGGGATGGTGGCGGAGCTGGGGTGTGCCTACGTCATCGTGGGGCACTCGGAGCGCCGGCAGTTCTTCGGTGAGACGGACGCCACGGTGAACAAGCGGGCGAAGGCCGTGAAGGCCGCGGGCATGACGCCCATCGTCTGCGTGGGCGAGACGCTGGCCGAGCGCGAGGCGAACCAGACGCTGGAAGTGGTGGAGCGTCAGGTGCGCGGGGCGCTGGAGGGCTTCACGGCGGCGGACGTGGCGACGTTCGTGATGGCGTACGAGCCGGTGTGGGCCATCGGAACGGGCCGGACGGCGACGACGGCGCAGGCGCAGGAGGTCCACGCGGCGATCCGGGGCCTGCTGGGCCGGCTGTACGACGAGGGGACGGCCCGGAAGGTGCGCATCCAGTACGGCGGCAGCGTGAAGCCGGACAACGCGGCGGAATTGCTGGGACAGCCGGACGTGGACGGGGCGCTGGTCGGGGGAGCGAGCCTCAAGGCGGCCGACTTCGTGGCCATCGTGAAGGCAGCGGGCTAGAGGAAGTTATCCCAGTTGGAAGTTGTCACCCGTTGACCACTTTGTGTAGGGTGCGCCCTCTTTCCACGGAGCGTCTGGAAGCCCCATGCTGACCTTCTTTACGATCGTGCACGTCCTGCTCTGCGTGTTCATGATCTTCGTCATCTTGCTACAGCCGGGGAAGGACGCCGGCATGGGTTCCGCCCTGGGTGGCGGTGCCGCGACGAGCGCCTTCGGTGGGCGCGGAGCGGTGACCTTCCTGAGCAAGCTGACGGGCATCTGCGCCGGCTTGTTCTTCCTGACGTCGCTGGGCCTGTCGTTCGTGGGCCTGCGCGGTTCCGTGGCGGCGGGGGGCTCGGTCGCATCGCCTCCTCCGGCGGCCACGGCACCGGCGACGCCGGGTGCGGCCCCTGGTACGGGTGCGGCACCGGCGACGACGCCAGCGCCCGCGGTTCCGGGCAGTGTCGAGCAGGAGCGCACGGCGCCCCCGCCGGCCGAGGGCCAGCCGGCTCCCGCGCCGACGACGCCCGCGCCGTAGTCGTCAGTTCGTTTCAGGCTCGCGCGTCGGTGATTTTGTCGTTGCGCGAGTCAGCGGGGTTCGGTACATGAGCCCCGCGAGCAGGCCCAGGTGGTGGAATTGGTAGACACACCATCTTGAGGTGGTGGCGCCGTGAGGCGTGCGGGTTCGAGTCCCGCCCTGGGCACTCCGAAGAAGAGCCCCCGAATCGAAAGATTCGGGGGCTTTTTTCGTTTCAGGCCTTGGGGGCCTGGCAGGCCTCAGCCACCGCTGCAAAGCATCATCGGGATGAGCTGCTTGCAGGTGTCGCAGGACTCCACGAGCTGTCCTGTCGACCAGTCCCGGTTGTGGCCGTTGCCTGCGGGATCGGACCAGAGGATCTCGGCCAGGGTGAGCTTGGAGATCTTGCCCGGCGTCCCCTTGGCCTGATTGAAGACCTCCATGAGCAGCTTCTGGGCCGCGCACGCTCCAGCCGGATAGTCACGGTTGCGATTCCAGGCCACCGGTGTCCCGGTGACGGCCGTCCCCTTGATGTTCCTGAGCGGCAGGGCGGAGGCCGTCTTGACGATCTGGACGTCCTTGCCGAGGGTGTTGTCGAACTGCCCGAGCATGTCCGTGATGCCACCCGAGATGGTCACCCAGGTGTAGACCTTGCTGTTGATGGTCGCGCGGGCGGCTCCCACCATGCAGGCCCCCTTGGAGAGCTCGAAGCCCTTGAGCAGGCCCCTCACGCGCGCAGCGTCCAGCAGGCCCTGGAGCTTCTTGGCCAGTTTCTCGGTGAAATCATCCGACGAGACGAAGGGAAAGGGCTTGTGCGTGTCGCATGACTTGTCGCACGCCGGGCACTTTCCGTTGTAGGGGCTCCTGGCGGCGCCATTGGAAGGAAAGCGTATTCGGCTTGCCGCGCTGTTCGGGTCGAGGATGTCGTTGCTTCCGCCGTAGATCATGGGATTCCGCCTGTGTGTGGATGGGGGTTGAGGGTACGGAATTGCCAGATCACGTCGTCTAGCTGTCGTCCTCGCTGATCGCCAGGTAGTCCGGGTAGTACTTCGCGACCCACAGGTGGGCCAGCGCGGCCTTGGGCAGGGTCTTGAGGTAGTAGTTGATCGGCACGCCGATATTTCCGTCGAGCGCCTTCTCGACGTAGTCCTCGAACGCGCTCATCAGCGTGTTGATGTCCAGCATCTTGTTCTGGCCATCATCAATGTCGCCGAGGCCGCTCATGACACTCTTCACCTGGGTGGCCTGCAACTGGACCATCTGGTTTCCGGTGCGCGCGGCCGCGGCGGCCGCGGAAACGGAGTCCTGATCCGTGGCCGTGGCGTTCTGCAGCGTCGCCAGCTTATCCATCATCGCGGCGGGGTCGAAGTCGGCGAACTCCTTGACGCCCACCTTCACCATGTTGGATTTGATCGACGGGATGGAACCCATCGTGATGATGCTGCAGTGACTGCTGATCTGCTGAAGGCTCATCATCCGCTTCACGTCGTTCGAGAAGGACTCCGACACACCGAAGCCGCCCTCGGCGTTGGCGAACCATCCGCCTGCCTTCATGGTCGCCTGCAGGCTCGCCGCGGCGGAGAACATCGCCTGGTCGCTCGTGGTCGACTCCGAGCGCAGGATGTGGACCATGCCCACGAAGCTCGAGCCGTAGGTCGCGCCGGAGATGAGCTTCAGTTCATTCTTGGAATCGCCCTTCGCCTTGATGACATCCGTGACCAGCTTCTCCGGATGATCCGTGGAGATCTGATCGCCGGAGAACAGGGCATTCCAGGCGCGGATCGCCTTGTCGGGGTCGATGACGAACGGCGCGAGCAGGACCGCGTCCTTGTGGGTGCAGCCCACGGTGATGACGAGCGTGCCGGCGATGTCGTGGTTCTGGTACTGCCGGGACGCTTGTTTCTGGGCGGCGGAGCTGGCCTCCAGGCTGCGCGACGAGCCCAGGAAGCTGGTCGAGGCGGAGACGTAGTCCTTGATCGTCGCGATCGTGTTGCTGGCATCCTGCGTGTTCGAATCATTGGAGAAGTACTGGGCATCCATCTTGATGGAGTCCGCCGCCAACGGCATCCGCTTGATCTGGGTGCGGTTGTAGTCGATGGGGCTTTCAACGCTGGCGCTGACCGCCACCGCGGCTCGCCCCTTGGCGCGGTCCGCCTTGGCCTTGATGATGTCATCCTGCGCCTTCATCGAGGCGGTTGCGTACGCCACGGCGGCCGTCCTGATTTGGTCACCCAGCTTCGTGGAGGAGGCGATGACATCCTTGGGGTCGATGCCCATTCCCGTGAGTTCCTGGATGGTCATGTCGATGCTTCGCTTGGACAGGATCAGCGAATTCAGGGCCTCCTGGGCGTCGTCGGCGGGGACGGCCGCTTCGGAGATCGCGATGACGCTCTTGAGGACGGTCTCGTCCACGAGATTGCCCAGAACCAAAGCCGGATCGTAAGGAATGGATTGCATGGTGGATGCCTTTCGTTGCGCCCCTTCGGGGACGCGTTGACGGTGAACCCATCAAGCGGTTGCTTGTGAGTCCGGACCCATGCGTTAGCAACGGGCGTACCAGGATGAACCCTGGCGACGTTCGAGAGGGAGGTCCTCGGGTGTCTTCAAAGGCCGCGGCCGCGGTGCCAAGCGCGACGGCAAGTTCTTGCCGAGAGGCATTGCCAGACACCGCCTCCCAGCAACTTCTTGCCGGAAGCGCTGGAGCCCGCGGCGCGCTAGCCCTGTGTGCGCTGAGGGAGCAGGGCCTCCGCCTTCAGGCGGATGTGCTCCCAGGCGTCCGTGTGTGAGAAGGGGTAGCGGGTCTGCTTCGGTGGCAGGCCTGCCTCCAGCTTCGCGCGCAGGGTGCGGAGCAGGCACAGCCCATCCAATTGCTTTTGATCCACCCGGTTTTCAGCCACGAAGCGCCGACAGGCCGCGAGCCCTTCCTCGTCGAGCCCCGCCTCCTGGCCTCGCTTGAACAGCGCGGGCCAGCTCCGCTCGGCATGGAATAGCCCCTTGGCCAACCGCTCCAGCCTGTGTCGTGTCTCCGGGTCCAACGCTCCCGCGCGCCCCGCCGCCTGGAGGGTGGCGCGGATGTTGACCATCGCCTCGGAGAGCGGCCGGTAGCCCTCCCCGGCGTCGCCATGCACTACGGCGACCTCGTCGTCGTCCTCCAGTGCTCCGCTCGCGAAGGCTTCGTGGATTTCTCCGACGCCTTCCATGCCGAAGGCCGCCAGCTCGGCGGCGCGCAGCGCGCCCATGCTCGCGGCGCCAAAGACGTGCACGCCCTGCTTCATCGCCCAGAGGATCTCCTTGTGGGACACCGAGGGCACGCGCTCGAAGTAGCCGTCGATGAGCCCGATGGCCACCGGCTTCGCCAGCGCTGCCCGGTAGAGGTCCCCCTGCGCCGCGGGTGGCAGGTAGAGGGCCTCGAGCTCTTCCCGGCCTTTCACCCCGTGGAGCGTCGGCCCGGCGAAGATGACCACCTTCATGGCGTGCTCTCCTGGTGGCGGCGCCGGGCCCTGGCGCCCGGCACGTAGCCTGGAATGTCATTGAGGGGTTCGAGTCCTGGCACGAGGACACGGACCACCGGGATGCCGAAGTAGGGTTGCGTCAGGTCCACCACCAGGGCCTCCTTGAGCTCTGCCGCGCGCAGGCGGCCCAGCAGGAAGGCGTGGTCCTCCTCCAGCGTGCCACCCTGGAAGTCGGGCACGTCCTGGAAGCGGTGCGTCCCCGGTACGGCCACGAGCATGTCCCGCATCCGCCGGGCGGCTTCCACCTCCTCCTCGGAGCCTTGAGGCCCCAGGTGGCGGACGTCATCGCGTGCGCCGGTGATGACGGTGAGCCGGCTCTGCGCCGCCTCGGTGAGCGCCCGCGAGAGCGCCACGGTCCTGCAGGGATGGCAGCCCATCCCACCCATGGGCCCGATGGGCCGCAGGGGCTCGGGATCCAAGTCCACGATGGTGCAGCAGAACGCCGCCACGCCCACGTCCGAGGTGATCTCCCAGATGCCAACCTCCACCCTGGCGCGAGCGTACTGCTCCAGCAGGGCCTGGCATCCCGGGTCATCCACGGTGGCGGGGTCGACCCGGCGGGTGCGCTGGACCGCCTCGCCCGAGAGGCGGAAGAGGGTGGTGGCGTCCCGCTCGATGAGCTCGCAGAGCGCGTGGTTCACGGCCTCGAGCGGGTGGTTGCCGGATGCGAGCCCACTGGAGCTCATCAGGAATGAGCCGCTCCCCGACGGCAGCGGGAGCGTGTAGTCCATGTGGACCAGCTCGTAGGGCACCCAGGTGGAGCCTTCGTCGAAGAGGCTCCTGGCTTCGATCCAGAGCGTGCGGAAGTGGCCGTGGAACTGGCTTACGGACACCCCTGGGAGCGCCGGGATGTCCACCATCCGGTGGGTGAACCGCAGCTCGTTGAAGGTCGCGAGCTTGAGGGGCAGGGTGATGTGTTCCGCGTGATACAGCTCAATCGCTTCCATCAGCCCCGAGGCCTGCGCGGCGGCAGGCTCGCCCCCCTTGCCCTGGGACACGGAGAGCGAGCGCGCATTGGGCCGGATGACCATCACCACCGGGATGCCAATGACATCCAGGCCCGTGACGTTGGCGACGCGGGTGATGCCCAGGAGGGGGCGCAGCCCCTTCACCCGTGCGATCGTCGCCTCGGGCTCAACGAGACGATGGGTCCCCGTGAGGAATCTCTTGGGCGTGCCGGAAGAGGGGGCTGTCACGAGGGCTTGATCGTGTAGCTCTTGAGGTTCAGCAGGTAGCACGTGACGGCCGTGCTCGTGCTATTGCCCGTCAAATCCGAAAAGATGGCATTGTTCTTGATCATTGTCTGGGCGTCCGGATGGACATCGGTATCGCTGATGGGCCGGATGCCTCCATCGGAGAAGACCTGCCAGAAGCTGCCATTGGCGCCCGCGATGACCACGGTGCCAACGTAGATGTCCTGCTGCGCGGTGTGTAGTTTGTTTGCGTTGTCCGTGAAGGTCGCGAAGACGGTGCTCTTGCCAAACCCAGACCCGGAGACATCCACTGTCGCCACGACGGTTGACGGCAGGGGTGGTGTCAGGAGTCTACTCGAATCGGTCCACCTGGCCGACACCGGTTTTCCATTGAACATCGCGGTCAGGGTCACGGTGTTGGGGGGCTCCAGCGAGAGGTGCCCCTGCGGGGTGCCATGGAGAGACGCGTCGGGACCGACATCGATTTGGAATTGCGAGTCTTGATTTATCTTCTTGAAATTCATGTGTGAGCCCTCTTCTGGGAACTGCGGGTTGCTACAGATAGCCGGCGCGCTCCGCCTCCTGGAGCGCGCTCTCGATGTCCCTGGCCGTATGGGCTTGCAGGAGTGACACCGCGAGCGTGTCGGGCAGTCGCTGCTGTGTTGTTTTCAACAGGCGCGCCACCCGGAGCGCCGCGTCCGCGGCCCTTCCACTCCGGAGTTCCAGCAGGGCCAGGGGAAGCAGGGCCATCCATTCGAAGGGGTAGATGAGTGAAGTGGTGTCCCAGTGCTGGAGCGCCGCCTGGCAGTGGCGCTTCGCGTCCTCGGGGTGTCCCGCGCGCAGGGCCACCCAGCCCAGGTTGGCGTGGGCCGCGCCGACATAGCTCGTCATCCTGCCGGCCTCGGCGGCCCGCAGGCTCCGCTCGGCGCAGTCACGCGTCACCTCGACGGCGCGCCGCCTCCGGTGGAACTGCGTCAGGTAGGTGAGCCCCCGCACCTCCAGGGCCATGTCCCCGGTGTGTATTGCCCGCTCCACCGTGGCGAGTATCCGGTCGCCGGCCTCTTCCAGCATGCCGTGCCACAGCAGCACGCAGGCGAGCACACAACCCGCTTCGGCGCTCTCGTCCGGATCTCCCGAGGACTCGCTGGCCCGCAGGTAATCCCGCGCGAAGCGCACGGTCTCCGCGGACGGCAGGTAGCGCTCTGCTCGAAGGTTTCGTTGGACGCGCACCTCGAAGAAGCGGGCCCGCTGCAGCGGCGTGCCGTGGCGCTCCACGGTGGGCGCGATGCGTCGTGACAACGCCTCCATCACGTCCAGCCGCGCCGTCCAGTAGTGCACCGCCAGTTGTTCAATCTGGATGTGCAGCCACTCGTTCCACCACGCCTCCTCGGCTTCGAGCGCGGGAGCGCCCAGCGCCTGCTCCGCGGCGCCGTAGGCCAGGAGCGCCTCGTCGTGCGCGTGGTGTATCTCCCAGGCCTTGCCTGTCTTTCGGTGCAGGCGCGCCAGCACGAGCCCGCGCTCCCGCGGGGGGCACGCCAGGGCCTGGGCGTAGGCAGCCCGGGCCTCCTCGTGCCGCCCCACGAGCGCGAGCACATCTCCGAGCGACTCGTGGAGCGGGAGGGCCTCCGTTCGCCATCCTTCCTCCTGCGCGAAGTGCTCGTTTCGGGCCCCGGGCGCTTCCTTGAGCGCCGCCTGATAGAGCCGGATCGCCTCTCCGTTGGCGTACGTCACCCGCGCCCGGTCGGCCGCGCGGCCGAGGTAGAGGCGCGCCTTGTCGGGGATCCCGGCCCGCGAGAAGTGGTGCCCGAGCTCCGGGAAGGCATCCGGAAGGTCCTGGGAGCGTGCCTCGAGCCAGCGGGCCGCGTGCAGGTGCAGCTCGCGCCGCCGCTCCAGGGCCGTGCGCGCGTAGGCGGTCTCCCGGAGCTTGTCGTGCACGAAGCTGAGCCGCCCCGACGGGGTCTCCTCGATGAACTGGCGCCTGCGCAGCTCCCCGAGTGCGTCGAGTGCCGCTGTCTCCGAAAGCCCGGCCAGGGTGGGCAGCAGCGCGCCGTCGAACTCGCGCCCCAGCACCGCCGCGCACTCCACCAGTTGTTGCCCGTCACCCCCGAGCGCGGACAAGCGACGCTCGATGAGTTCGGCCAGCGTGCGCGGCAGGAGCACGTGGCGCGCCATGCTGTCCGCCCGTTCATCAGGCTGGCGCAGGTGCCAGGCCCCCGTCCTGTCCCGCGCTAGGAGCCCTTCGTCGATGACCGCGCGCAGGTACTCCGCGATGAAGAAGGGATTGCCGGACGAGCTGTCCGCCAGGAAGGCCACCAGGGCTTCGGGTGACTCGCGGAGCGCCAGCATCCCGGCCACCATCGCCGCGACGCTTTCCCGTTCAAGGCGGCCGAGCGGAATCCTCCGAGCCCCCGGCGCGCTCAGCAGCTCCGTGAACTCCATGCCTGTCTCCCCCAGGCGATAGGTTCCCAGGATGAGCAGTCCCGGCTCACCTCCCCGGGCAGCCAACGCCTTCAAGACCGCGAGCGAGAGTTCGTCGGCCCATTGCAGGTCATCGAGGACGAGGAGGATGGGCTGCTCCTCACAGAGGCCGAGCAGCGCCTTGCGCAGCGTCTCCAGGATGCGCTGTTGGGCCGCGGCCGGTGGCAGCGCCGGGAGTTCTGGCTGCTCCTCCACCCACGGAAGCTCCGCGAGCGAGGGCTCGAAGAGGGCGAGCCACCTGCCGCCCGTGCCCAGCAGCCGCTCGGCCGCGGTGGCTCCCCGCGCACGGCAGGAATCCGCGAGCAGTTGAAGCAGCGGGCGGAAGGGATGGAGTGGGACGGCCGCCCCGTCCTGCTCCGGAGCGGTCGTGCTCCACGGGGCGCATTGTCCCGTCACCACCCGCACCTGACGCCGATGGGCAAGCAGGGCCAGCTCCAGGGCGAGCCGCGTCTTGCCCACGCCGCTCTCTCCCTCCAGGAGGATGAGCTGCCCGCGCCGCTCCCGGCGGAGCTGCTCCAGTGCGTCCCCCAGTTCCTCCATGGGACCCGCACGGCCTTCAAGCCCGGGGCGATACAGGTAGCTTCTGGGACGCGGCAGACCCTCGCGGCCATCGCCTTCGACGCCCATCGTATCGAGCGCCCCGGCGACATCCTCGGCGTAGCCAAGCCGGTCGTTCGGGTGCTTCTCGAGGAGCCGCAACACCAGCCGTTCGAGTTCCTCCGGGACACCCTCGACATGTCGGGAGGGAGGCACCGGCGCCTCGTTCAGGTGTTGGAACATGATGGAGCCCGCCCACGAGCCGATGAAAGGCGGGCGGCCGACGAGGCACTCATAGAGAATGCAGCCGAGCGCGTAGAGATCCGCGCGCGCGTCCACGAGTTCTCGCTGGAGCTGTTCGGGCGCCATGTAGGCCACGCTGCCCATGACGCGCCCTTCGGCGGCGAGTTCCTCCCGGCTCGCGGCGCCGCTGAACGAGGCGGCGATCCCGAAATCCACGAGCACGGGCCGCCCATCGTCCCGGATGAAGATGTTCTCGGGCTTGAGGTCGCGGTGGACGAGGCCCTCTCCGTGAAGGTGGGCCAGCGGTGCGCAGAGCGCTCGAACCAGGGACAGCGGCGCGCGGAGCGCGGGGAGATCGAGCCTGGGGCGCTTGGAGGCCGTCACCGGAATGGAGTGGGGCTCCGCCAGGGGGCTCGTCATGGTGGCGTCGGTGGAGGTGGGCAGCCACGTTCCGGTGGAGCCTCCGGCGGAGGACTCAGGGCTCCTGCTCCACCGAGGCGCGCCCAAGCGGCTTCGCAGCGTTCCCCCTTCGAAGAGCTCCATCACGTAGTAGGGGAGGCCGTGGGAGAGGCCCTCGTCGAGGATGCGGGCGATGCCCGGATGGTCCAACCGCCGGAGCGCGTGGATTTCCCGTCGGATGCCCGCGAGCAACACCTCGGAGGGTGCCCGGACTGTCTTGAGGGCCACCGGCGCGGCCTGCTCCGGATGCTCCGCGCGGTAGACCACTCCCATTCCGCCGCGGCCGAGCAGGCCGGTGATGCGGTAGGGCCCGACGCGGAAAGGCCGTGCCGCGGAGGACTCATCCTGATGGGAGAGGACCGTCATGCTGTACCGGAGCGAAGAAATCCCGGCAGGGCCTAGGGCTTCTTGAGCCCCAGGATCTGCATCCGGTAGGAGAGGGTCCGCACCGGGAGTCCAAGCCGCTTCGCTGCCTCGGTGCGGTTCCAGCCCGTCGCGACGAGGGTCTCCCGGAGGAGGTTCGCCTCATAGTCCCGCACCTGATCGTGAGACCGGCTTGCTCCTTCCGGCTCCAGTCCGGGCGCTGCCCGCGCGGCGGGGGACGGCTTGCTGACAGGCCGCTCCGCCACCGCGCCTGCCGCCTGGACCCGCGCGGGCAGATCGCCAGGCGCCAGCAGCGCTCCACGCGCGACCACGACGGCGCGCTCGATGGCGTTCTTCAATTCTCGCACGTTGCCGGGCCAGGAGTAGGCCCGCAGCAGCTCCAGCGTCGCGGACTCGAACCCCTGCACATTGCGGCCGTTGCCCTCGTTGGCGAGCCTCAGGAACCGGTGCACGAGCGGTTCGAGTTCGTCCGCGCGCTCCCGCAGCGGGGGAATGGCCAGGAGGATGGCGTTGAGCCGGTAGTAGAGGTCCTCCCGGAAACTCCCAGCCGCCACCATCCCTTCGAGGTCCCGGTGCGTCGCGGCGATGATGCGCACGTCGACGGTGATTTCCTTGCTAGCGCCCACCCTTGAGAACGAGCCGGTCTCAAGCACGCGCAGGAGCGCCACCTGCGCCGCGAGTGGCATCTCGCCAATCTCATCGAGGAACACGGTGCCGCCGTGGGCCTCCTCGAAGACGCCTTGCTTCTGTTGCCCGGCGCCCGTGAACGCCCCGCGCTCGTAACCGAAGAGCGTGCTCTCAACGAGCTCCTTGGGAATGGCACCGCAGTTGACCCGCACCATCCGCTGGGCGCGCCGAGGCCCCTGATCATGGAGGAAGCGGGCCAGCACCTCCTTGCCCGTGCCCGTCTCTCCCTGGAGGATGACCGGCACCCGCGACGCCGCGACCTGATGCGCGGTGTCCAGCAGTCCGCGCATGGCGGCTCCGGCGATGACGGTGTCCCCGGCCACGGTGCTGCTGTCGAACCAGGGGGCCGTCGATGTCACCTCCACGGGGTGTTCGGAGCCGGCGCGGTTGGCGGCCGCGCGCGCCAACTCGATGAGTTCCTCCACGGTGCCTGCGGTACCCGGATACAGGGAGACGCCCACGACAAGCGACGGCCCTGAGCCTTGAGGCGCGGTGGCGATGGCGCGCGCGATGCGAAGCGCCTCCTCGGGCCCGGTCTCCGGAAGGAGGAGCTGCATGGCGTTGGAGCCATACGGCGCGATCCGGTCCACGGGACGCAGCCGGTCATGCACGCGCTCCAGCCATCGGTGGACATGCTCCTCATGCGAGGCGGAATCGCCTCCTCTCTGGACCCGGGGGGCGCGCACCACGAGCAGCGCGAAGGGGCGGTGGAACTGCCGGGCTCGGGCTGACTCTTCCTCCACCGCGCGCCGGAAGGGTTCATCTCCCTCGAAACGCAGTGACTGCCCCGTACTGCCGAGCGCGTGGATCCGCGCTGGCAACCCTCCGAGCCGGACCTCGTCGCCGATCTCCAGGTAGGCCTTGTCGATGCGCCGACCCGCGATCCGCGAGCCATTCTTCGAGTCGAGATCCTCGACCGTGACGCGGTGGTCGGAGAGCACGAAGCGCGCATGGACCCGCGAGAGGCGACGGTCATTGATGCGCAGGATGGAGGGCTCGCCGCGGCCGATGGTCAAGGGAACGTCGGGTGTCAGCAGTCCCAGCTCGGCGCCATGCTCATGCTGGACGACGACCGCGAGCCGTTGCTCCTGGCCCTCCGGCAGCTCCACCTCCGCGTCGTTCGTGATGGTTCCCGTTTCCGTGGCAGCTGATGCCTGTCGTGGGTCCCCCACGGGCATGTTTGGCCCCCCTTCCAGGAGTGCCTCCCCCTATATCAGGAATTGAGAACGGCCTCGAAACACAGCCGTGTGCCTGGGGCCCGTTCCACCGGGTCAAGGTGGAATCGGGTCCTGGATGTCTCAGTTGTCCGATTGGGGGCCGCGTCAGCCCTTGTCGCCGTAGTAGCCACGGCGGATGGACTTCTTCTTCAGGCCCTTCACGAAGCCCTTGGCCAGTGACGGCACGAGCACCGGGCCAATCCGGCCCAGCATCGAATAGGTCCACCACCACAGGTTCGTGGAGATGGAGGCCTCCGTGGTGAGCACCCGGTGCCACCAGCCGTAGGGCACGTACAGAATCTCCCCGGCTTCCAGCGTGAAGTCGTAGTCCGGCGCCACGCCGTTGGGCAGCACGTCTGGATTGCCTCCGCCGGGCACCAGGTCGTACTCGCTGACCACCGACCAGACGAAGTCCAGCTTCCGGGGCCGCAGCTGCGCGTCCCTCGCCGGGGAGTAGAGCTGCCATTGCTTGCTGCCGACAACCTGGGCGTGCAGGTTGTGCGCGCGGTCCAGGTGCAGCTGCGTGAAGGACCCCTTGGGCCCCATGAAGAAGAGCTGCTCCGTCAGGCGCTTCTGGGACGCGTAGTTGGGGAAGCGCAGGTCGCCCAGCAGCTCCGGCAGGACGGCGTACATGTCCTTGCCGATGAGGTAGCCCACCTCCGGCTCGTTCCGGGCCTTCAGCGCGTCCACGTACTCGCGCAGCTTCACCTTCTTCACCGTGCCGGTGCGCTTCACGGAGGTCTTGTCCCCGTGCGCGTACTTGAGCCACTCCACCGTCACTTCCTTGTCGCCGTGCGCGTCGCGGAAGTAGTCGAACGTCCACTTCGCCGTGGAGGGCCAGTCCTTCATGGCGTCCACGAAGATGACCGGCTTATCCAGGCCGCCGATGCTGGCGTAGAACTCCTGGCGGGACATCATCGGGATGCGCTCGGGCGCTTGCGGCTCGGGGCGCTTCATCGCGGCACTGGTGCTCATGGGGGGCTCCCGGCCTTTCTCAGGCTTCCTGCGGCGCGGCGGCCTTCTTCAGCCGCTCGAAGTTGTTGTCGATGCCGTGGCGCACGTCCGCGAGCATGTGCACCTCGAACTCCTGGTAGGGGAACGAGGGCCACTCGCGCAGCCGCGTCAACAACGCCTCGTGGGACTCGGCGTTGAGGATGCACATGCCCATCTTGGGCAGCACGTAGTACGCGCAGTCCATGGTGCCATCCATCAGCCGCGCGCCGACCCAGTCGCGCACGTCGCGGTTGAGGGCGACCGGATCCGGGGGCTGCGGGCCGCTCTGACGATCCTTGGCGAAGATGAGGAACTTCATCGCTGCAGACTCCTTGAGTTGAGGAAGGGGAAGGGTGCTTCAGGCCGCCCGGGCGGAACCCGCGGGGCTCGCGAGCGCTCGGCGCAGGGCCTGCAAAAGTCCTCGGGGTGTGTCCCGGAGGAAGAAGTGGTCGCCCAGGAAGGAGCGGGCCGTGAACGGGCCGCGCGTCTGCTCGCGCCAGCCCTCCAGGTGGTGCTCCTGCACGTAGTCCTCGCTGCCCCGGAACGCGGACACCGGGCACTCCAGCGGTGCCTCCTCGGTGTACTGGTAGCTTTCGCAGACGGCCGTGTCCGCCAGCAGCGACGGCAGGACCAACTGCTTCAGCTCCTCACCCATCGACTCGGGGATGCCCCGCTCGGTGAGCAGGGCCCGCACCACTTCCGGATCCGCCTCGTGCGTCCGTGCCTTGGGCGGAGTGCGCGTCAGCAATTGCGGCGCGGTGTAGCTTGCGAGGAACAGGTGCAGCGGCTCGGGGAGCCCGTGGCGGCGCAGAGCCCGGGCCAGCTCGAAGGCCAGGAGCGCCCCCATGCTGTGACCGAACAGGGCGAAGGGCTTGTCCTGCCGCGCTCGCACCACGTCCACCAGTTGCTCCACCAGCGCGGGCACCTCCGTGAGGGGCGTCTCGCGCAGGCGGTTCTCCCGGCCCGGGAGCTGGACGGGGAGCACCTCCACGTCGGGCGCCAGGTGCGGTGCCCACGTGCGGAACAGCGAGGCCCCTCCGCCTGCATGCGGCAGGCAGAACAGGCGCACGCGCGCCTCCGGCCTCGGGGTGTGGTGGGAGAGCCAGGACTCGGTGGCGTTCGGGGTGGGCTCCATGGCGGATCTCGAAAGGGCGGGGCGGTTCAGGGGGCGCCGAGGACGCGGCGGTAGAGGGCGATGTTGGCGGTGATCATCCGCTCCAGGCCGAAGAGGTCGGCCACGCGGCGCTGGCCTGCGTCGCCCAGCTTCCGGGCGCGTGCCGGATCGTTCAGGAGGGCGAGCGTGGCGTTGGCGAGCTGCGCGACTTCCACTTCATGCAGCTCGCTGCCGGAGACGGGGCGGACGGGGACGTGGAGGCCGGACTCTCCGTGCTGGAGGATCTCCGACAACCCTCCGACGTCGGTGGCCACCAGCGGGACGCCGGAGGCCATGGTCTCGATGGCGGTGTAGCCGAAGGGCTCGTAGATGGACGGCACCACCGCTACGTCCGCGATGCGGTGCAGGAGCCCCAGTTGCGAGCGCGGCAGCTTGCCCAGCAGCTTGATGCGGCCGAGCAGGGGCGCGTATTGCTCGCGCAACTGGTGAACCATCTGCGTGGACTCGCGCGAGTCCGTGCCGCCCGCGAGCAGGTAGACGGTGTCCGGCCTCGCGGCGAGCACGCGCTCGGCGGAGGCGAAGAGCGCGGGGATGCCCTTCATCGGGTGGAGGCGCCCGGTGTAGAGGACGACGCGCGTCTCTGGCCCCGCCACCGTGGCGCGCAGCTTCGCGAAGGCGTCCGCGCCGTGCGGTGACTTCATGAAGGGCTCCAGCTCCATCGCGCAGTGGATGGTGTGGAGCTTCTCCAAAGGCAGGCGGTACTGCTCGCGGATGAGCGTGCTCATGGAGGCGCTCACGGACACGACGTGGGTGCCGCCGTCGTAGAAGCTGCGCTCCTGTTCGACGATCTCCGGGTCCGGCTGTTGTCCCCACCACCGCTCCACGGGCTCGGAGATGTAGTGGCTGGTGCCGATGACGGGCACGCCTGACTCACGGCCCAGCCGGCGCGCGGCCTCGTGTGTATGCCATTGGTGGAAGTGCAGGAGGTCCGGCTTCTCCTCCGCGATGCGCGCGCGGCCGTACTGGTACAGGTCCTCGTTGAAGGCGCGGATGCCCTGCACCAGCGTCAGGTGCGCCGCCTGGGCGAAGCTCGCCTTGCCGGGCGGCACCATGTGCACCGTCACGCCGTTGGGCTGGCGCACGACGCGGGCTTCCCCGGGCGTATAGGACAGCACCGTCACCCGGTGGCCGGAGCGCGCGAGCCCGTTGGCCAGCTCATAGACATACGTGCCCACGCCGCCCGCGATGTTGGGCGTGTACTCCATGGCCAGGATGAGCACGTGGAGCGGCCGGGTGCTTGCGGATGTCTGGACGGCCACGCCGGTGGGCGCTTCCGGCTCCCTGGGCGCGGCCTGCTGCTCCTGGAGCGCGGTCAGCGCACGCACGAGGGCATCCTTCGCCGCGTCCTCGTTCCGGGGCTCCTGGGCCACGCCCAGGTTGTTCAGGAGCGCCGCGAGCTGGCTGGCGGTAGGGGCTTCGAACAGCGACTGGAGCGGCACCGTCACGCCGAAGGTGTCGCGCAACCGCCCGACGACGGCGGTGGCCAGCAGCGAGTGGCCCCCCAGGTCGAAGAAGCTGTCGTGGATGCCCACCGGGTCGATGCCCAGCACGTCCTGGAGGATGCGGACGATGGCGCCTTCCTGCTCGGTGCGGGGCGCGACGTAGGTGGTGCGCAGCGCGGGACGCGGGTGCTGGGTCGCGGACACATCCGGAACCACGGTGGCCGCGGAGACTTCCGTCGACACCCCGGTGGCCACCGTCGGGACGTGGCTGGCCTCAATCCAGTAGCGGCGCCGCTCGAAGGGGTAGGTCGGCAGCGGCATGCGGCGGCGGGACTCGCCCCGGTGGTAGCGCTTCCAGTCCGGCTCCACGCCCTCCATCCACAACTGGCCCATCGCCCCATGCAGCACGTTCAGGTCGGACTGCGCGTCGTCCGGATGGCGCAGGGTGGTGATGGCCGATACGCGGACGCCTCGCACTTTCCCCAACTGGTTGGCGAAGGTGGTGAGGGTGCGGCCCGGCCCGACTTCGAGCAGCACGCGGTCGGGCTGCTGGAGCAGCGTCTCCAGGCCCGCGGCGAAGCGCACGGCCTGACGCAGGTGCGTGGCCCAGTACTTCGGGGAGGTGGCTTCCGCCGGGGTGATCCACGTGCCGGTGACGTTGGACACGTAGGGGATGCGCGGGGCCTTGAGCGTGAGCTTGCGCACCCGGGCGGCGAACGGCTCCAGGAGGGGCTCCATCATCCCCGAGTGGAAGGCGTGCGACGTCTTCAGCACCCGGCAGGCCACCTTCCTGTCGACGAGCTGGACCCGGAGTGCTTCCACCGCGGGCGTGGGGCCCGCGACGACGCAGAAGGAGGGCGCGTTGACCGCCGCCAGCGACACGTCCGGGGGCAGGAGCGGCGACAGCTCCGCTTCCGGCAGCGCCACGGACAGCATCGTGCCGCCCGGCAGGTCCTGCATCAGCTGGCTGCGCTCCACCACCAGCTTGAGCGCGTCCTCCAGGGAGAAGACGCCCGCGAGGCAGGCCGCGACGTACTCACCGACGCTGTGGCCGATCATCGCCTGTGGCTCGATGCCCCAGGACATCCACAGCTTCGCGAGCGCGTACTCCACGGTGAACAGCGCGGGCTGCGTCACCCGCGTCGTTTCGAGCTGGCGTGCGGCGTCGGCCGTGGCCTCCGTGGCGGGGTAGAGCACCTGCCGCAGGTCGAAGCCCAGGTGAGGCTTCAGCAGCGCCGCGCAGGCGTCCACCTGCTCGCGGAACACCGGCTCGCCCCGGTACACGTCCGCCGCCATCCGCACGGACTGCGTGCCCTGTCCCGGGAAGAGGAAGACCACGGGCCTCGCCGTGCGCTCCTCGGTGCCGGTGAGCTGGCGGCGGGCGCGCGACTCGCCCGCGAGCGCTTCCACCGCGTCCGGCACGCTGTCGCAGACCACCGCCCGCCGGTGCGCGAACCGCCGACGCCCCGTCTGGAGCGTGTGGGCCACGTCGGCCAGGGAGGCCGTGGGCCGCGCGCGCAGATGGGCGGCGAGGTTCGCGGTCATCGCGTCCAACGCCGTGGGCGTCTTCGCGGACAGGACCAGCAACTGCGTCGAGCGCGCGGCCAGGGCGGTGTCCCTGGCCGGAGCCTCCTCCAGCACGAGGTGCGCGTTGGTGCCACCCATGCCGAACGCGCTGACGCCCGCGCGGCGCGGCTCCTTGCCGGCCTTCCACTCCCTCAGGTCCGTGTTGACGAAGAAGGGGCCGTTGTTCCAGGGGATGTGCGGGTTGGGCTGTTCAAAGTGGAGGCTGGGCGGCAGCTTGCGGTGACGCAGTGCCAGCACCGTCTTGATCAATCCGGCGACGCCGGCCGCCGCATCCAGGTGACCGATGTTCGCCTTCACCGAACCCAGGGCGCAGGAGCGCTTCGGCGCATCGGTGCCACCGAAGGCCTTGTTGAGCGCCTGGACCTCGATGGGGTCTCCCAGCGAGGTGCCGGTGCCGTGCGCTTCGACGTACGCGATGGACTCCGGGGAGACGTCCGCGCTGCCCAGGGCTTCGGCGATGACCTCCGCCTGTCCGTCCACGCTGGGCGCGGTGTAGCCCACCTTGTTCGCGCCATCGTTGTTGACGGCCGAGCCCTTGATGACCGCGTGGATGAAGTCCCCGTCCGCCAGCGCATCCGACAGGCGGCGCAGCGCCACCACGCCCGCGCCGCTGCCAAAGACGATGCCCCGCGCGTCCGCGTCGAAGGGCCGGCAGTGGCCGTCCGGTGAGAGGATGCCGCCCTCGATGAACGGGTAGCCGTACTGCTGCGTGAGGTTGATGGAGACGCCGCCCGCGAGCGCCAGGTCGCACTCGCCATTGAGCAGGCTCTGGCAGGCGACGTGGACCGCGACGAGCGACGTGGAGCAGGCGCTCTCCACGTTGAAGCTGGGCCCCTTCAGATCCAACTTGTAGGAGACGCGCGTGGTGAGGAAGCTGCCGGCGTTGCCCAGGTTGAGCTGGAGCGGATCCACCGAGCGCAGCACCGTCGGATTGGAGGCCAGGTTCACCAGCAGGTAGGTGCTCAGGGCCGCGCCGCCGAAGACGCCCACGAGCAGCTCTTCGTCCGGCGTGCCCCGGTGGCCCGCGCCTTCCAGGGCCTCCCAAGCGCACTCCAGGAAGAGGCGCTGCTGCGGATCCATCAGCTCCACCTCGCGCGGGGTGTAGCTGAAGAAGCCGGCGTCGAAGCGGGTGCAGTCCTCCAGCCGTGCCGCCGCCTTCACGAAGCCTGGCGTGCGCAGCAGCGTGGGGTCCGCGCCGAGCGCGAGCAGCTCTTCATCCGTGTACCGGACGATGGACTCGACGCCGTCGCAGATGTTGCGCCAGTACTCGTCCAGGTCCTTCGCGCCGGGAAAGCGTCCCGCGATGCCGACGATGGCGACTTCAGCGCCGGTCAAGGTGTCCGCCATGAGGTGACTCCTACTTCGGATCCAGCTTGCGCTGGAACCGCTCCCTGCGCTGGGCGCCGCGCGTGCGGCGCTCCGTGAAGGTGGGGGCTGCTTCAGGCTCCGGGCCGCCGCCCAGCAACCGGGTCAGCGCGCCCAGGGTGGGGTTCTCGAAGAGTTTGACGACGGGCAGGTCCACGCCCATCGAGCGCTTCACTTCCGCGATGACCTTCAACCCGATGAGCGAGTTGCCGCCCAGGTCGAAGAAGTTGTCGTGGGGGTTCACCCGCTCCACCCCCAGGAGCCGCTGCCAGATGGACGCCAGCTTCTGCCCCGTGTCCCCGCCCGCGACCTCCACGTCCCCGGCGGCCGCCGCGGACGACAGCGCGTCCGTGAGTGAGGGCATCAGGTCCTGGACCTGGAAGGGATTGGGGTTGTTCGCGAGCACGGCGGAAAGGTCCTGCGTGGACACCAGCACCTGCGGCAGCTTCGCGCCCAGGACGCGGTCGAACACCCGACGGCCCTCGTCCGACTTCAGGCCGTGTTCCAACAGGGCGTCACGAAGGTGCTTCAGCGAGTCCGGCATCGCGGTGGTGACGGCCTGGCCCACCTCCTGCCACGTGTCCCAGCCCACCGCGAACACCGGTCCGTCGCCCTCCGCCGCGCGCTCCTGGGCGAAGGCATCCAGGAAGGCATTGGCCGCGCAGTGCTCGACCTGGCCGAAGTCCCCGACGATGGCCGTGCGCGATGAGCACAGCATGAAGAAGTCCAACGGCGTGCCGCGCAGCAGCGCATGCAGTACCCGGGTGCCCTGGAGCTTCGCCCGGAAGACCGTGGCCATGGAGTCGGCCGTCTTGAACTGGCTCAGTCCGCCCGCCGGAACGCCCGCCGCGTGGATGACACCGTGGAGTTCGCCGAAGGTGTCCCGCGCCTGTTGGAGCACGGCCTCCATCCGCGAGGCATCGCCCACGTCCGCGCGCAGCACGAGCACTTCCGCGCCAAGTGCTTCCAGTGCCTGGAGCTGCTGGATGCGGTGGCTGGTCGCGTCCGCCTCGCCGTGCGTGGCGAGCCAGCCCGCCCACTCCGCACGTTCGGGAAAGGCGGAGCGTCCGAGCAGCACGAGCCGCGCCTGCACCGTGCGCGCGAGGTGCTCCGCGAGCACCAGGCCGATGCCACCGAGTCCACCGGTGATGAGGTATGTGCCGCGCTGCCGCAGCCGGGACACCGTGGGAGGCAGCTTCACGGGTTCGAAGCCCTGCTCCCAGCGGTGGTGTCCCCGGAGGGCGATGGTCGCGCCCGCCACCGGGACCGCCAGCTCCGCGAGCAGTCGCTCGACCAGTGCCTCCGTACGCCCCAGCTCCACATCGATGCTCCGGCACGTCAACTGCGGCATCTCGCGAGGAAGCACGCGGCACGGCCCCAGCACAGTGGCCTTCTCCGGGCACAGCGCTTCATGTCCGGTGACGGCCTGCACACCGGTGGAGAGGACATCGAGATGGCGCACGGACTGGGACAGCGACCCCAGCGCCTGCGCGAGCAGGAGCAGGCTGGTGAAGCCGAGCTGCTGCACGCGCTCCCGTTCCGTCTCAGAAGAGCCGTCCACGCTCCACAGGTGGACGATGCGCTCGGGCAGCCGGTCCTCCTCGGTGAGCGAAGCCATCAGCGACGCGTAGTCGTCCCGGCGGTCCGGCTGAAGCTCATACGCCGACTCCCCCGCGCGGCCGAAGGACGTGCCCTCCGAAACGGTGGTGACGCTGTGGCCTGCCTCCTGGAGCCGGTGGGCCAACTGTTGTCCCAACCCCTGCGCATCCACGAAGAGCAGCCAGCGCTGGGACACGAACTCCGTGGGCGGCGCGGGCGGAAGGGCCCGCTTCCAAGAGGGCAGGTAGAACCAGTCTCCGATGTCCGGCCGCTTCTGGAGCGTGGCCACCGGAGTGGCCGTGTGCACGGGACGCGGATCCATCCAGTGCCGACGCCGCTCGAAGGGGTAGGTGGGCAGCACCACGTAGCGGCGCTGTTCATCCGCGTGGACGCGCGACCACGGGATGCGAACGCCGGCCTGCCACAGCCGACCCAGGGTGGTGAGCAGGAAGGCGCCATCCGGCTGCGTCTCGCGCGTGGAGCGCATGGACGCGGCGGTGAGGACCGTGGACGCGCGGTCGATCTGCAAGCGCGCCAGGGAGCTGAGCGTGCGGCCCGGGCCGACCTCCAGGAGCACGTGCTTCGGCTCCGTGAGCAGCGTTTGAATCCCCTGGCCGAACCGCACCGTGTGGCGCAGGTGGCGCACCCAGTAGTCCGGGCTCGTCGCCTCCGCCGGGGTGATCCACGTCCCACTCACGCCGGAGACGAACGGCCGCGTGGGCGCTCCCAGCTTGAGCTTCGCGAGGAACGTCCCGAAGGCCGGCAGGATGGGCTCCACGAGGTGCGAGTGGGCCGCCACGTCGATGTGCAGTCGGCGGAACTCGACGCCCCGCGTGCCCAGCTCCGCGACGAGCCGCTCCACCGCCGCGCTGTCTCCCGCGACCACGCACTGCTCCGGCCCGTTGAGGGCCGCGAGCGAGAGGTGGTCTCCCAGCAGGGGCCGCATGGCCTCCTCGGACAGGGACACGCTCACCATCTCGCCCCGGGGCAGTCGCTCGAAGAGCCGCCCGCGCTCGCAGACCAGCTTGAGCGCGTCCTCCAGCGAGAAGACCCCGGCAAGGCAGGCCGCGACGTACTCGCCCACGCTGTGGCCGATCATCGCCTGCGGCTCGATGCCCCAGGACATCCACAGCTTCGCGAGCGCGTACTCGACGACGAAGAGCGCGGGCAGGGCGGTGGAGGTCCGCGTCAGCTTGCCTTCCGTCTCCTCGGCCGTCCTCGCAGGGTAGACGATGTCGTGCAGGTTCAGACCCGCGTGGCGTTTCAGCAGGGCCGCGCACGCATCGAAGTGCTCGCGGAACACGGGCTCCTGCGCGTACAGCGCCTCGCCCATGCGCAGGTACTGCGCGCCGCCGCCGGGGAACATGAAGACCACCGACCGGTCCTCGAGCCGGTCATTCGCCGTGACCAGCCGCTCCGGATCTCCCGACGCGAGCACCGCGGCGGCATCCCGCGTGTCCTCGCACACGAGGAAGCGGCGGTGGGCGAAGGCCTTGCGACCCCGCTGGAGCGTGTGGGCCACGTCGGCCAGCTCCACCTCGGGGTGACGCTCCAGGTGCTCCGCCAGCCGGACGGTCGCGGCGTCCAGCGCGGCCTCTGTCTTCGCGGACAGCACCAGCAGCTTCCAGGGCCGGCCCGGTCCGCTGGCGGGCAGCGCGGGAGGCTGCTCCAGGATGGCGTGGGCGTTGGTGCCGCCAATGCCGAAGGAGCTGACGCCCGCGCGGCGGGGGCCGTTCTTCGCGCTCCACGCGTGGGGCGCGGCGTTGACGAAGAAGGGGCTGTGCTCCCAGTCGATGTTGGGATTGGGCGTCTGGAAGTGCAGCGTCGGGGGGATGAGGCCGTGCTCCACCGCGAGCGTGGCCTTGATGAGGCCCGCCACGCCGGCCGCGGCATCCAGGTGCCCGATGTTCGACTTCACCGACCCCAACGCGCAGAACCGGGTGGCATCGGTGGACTCGCGGAACACCTGGGTCAGCGCGGAGACCTCGATGGGGTCTCCCAGAAGCGTGCCGGTGCCGTGCGTCTCCACGTACTCAATCTGATCCGGCGTGACCCCGGCCATGGCCTGGGCGCGGGCGATGACCTCCACCTGGCCCTCCACGCTGGGCGCGGTGAAGCCCAGCTTCGACGCGCCGTCGTTGTTGATGGCGGAGCCACGGATGATGGCGTGGATGGGATTGCCGTCCCGGAGCGCGTCCTCCAACCGCTTGAGCACCACGATGCCCACGCCGCTGCCGAATACGGTGCCCTGTCCCTGCGCATCGAAGGGCCGGCAGTGGCCGTCCGGAGAGGCGATGCCTCCCGCCTGATGCGTGTAGCCGGTGCGCTGGGGCACATCCACGGAGACGCCGCCCGCGACGGCCACGTCGCACTGGAAGCCCAGCAGTGCCTGACACGCGAGGTGGGTCGCCACCAGTGAAGTGGAGCACCCCGTCTGCACGTCGAGGCTGGGGCCTCGCAGGTCCAGGTGGTACGCGAGCCGCGTGGCGAGGAAGTCCTTGTCGTTGCCGATCATCACCTGGAAGGTGTCGCCGGCTTCGATGAGCTCGCGGTGCGTGAGCAGGTTGAAGAGCAGGTACGTGCTGAGGCTGGTGCCGGCGAAGACGCCGACGGAGCGGGACGTCTCGGGGTCGAAGCCCGAGCGCTCCAGCGCCTCCCACGCGCACTCCAGGAACGCGCGGTGCTGCGGATCCATCAGCGCGGCCTCGCGGGGCGAGTACCCGAAGAAGCCCGCGTCGAAGAGGTCCACGTCTTCCAGCACCGCGCCGGACCTGACGAAGTCCGGCGAGCGCAGCGCGGACTCCGGCACGCCCCGGGCCCGAAGCTCCTCGTCCGTGAAGGCGCGGATGCCCTCCACGCCGTCGCGCAGGTTGCGCCAGAAGGCCTCCACGTCGGAGGCCCCGGGAAAGCGACCGGCCATGCCGACGATGGCGATGGCCAGCTCGTCGATTGCGTCCGGGGGATTCTGCTCGTCCATCATGGGCCGCTCACTCCTTCCGAGTGGCTCGCTGGCGCTGGCGACGAAGGACCTCGACCTGACGGCGGGCCCGGTCCTGGGCGCTCTCGATGGAGACCCGCGCGGTCGGAGCCTCACCCAGCCAGGTGGCCAGCGAGGCGATGGTGGGATGTTCCAGCAGCTTCACCAGCTGCAGCTCCGGGTGGTCCGCCTTCAGCCGGTGGTGCACCTGCACCATCTGCAGCGAGTGGCCCCCCAGGTCGAAGAAGCTGTCGTGGATGCCCACGCGCTCCAGCCGCAGCACCTCGCGCCACACCCCGGCGATGCGCTCCTCCAACTGTCCACGCGGGGCCGCGTAGGTGGTGGCCGTGTCGCGCCGCGCCTGCGACGGGGCGGGCAGCGCCTTGCGGTCCACCTTCCCATTGGGCGTCAGCGGCAGCCGCTCCATCGCCACGAAGAGCGACGGCACCATGTGCTCGGGCAGGTGCTGCTGGAGGAAGGCTCGCAGCACGGAGGACTCGGGAACCGTTTCCGCCGTGCCCACCACGTAGGCCACGAGCATCGCATCCCCTGGCGAATCCTCGCGCGCCACGACCACGGCCTCGCGCACGCCGGAGTGACGCGAGAGCGCCGTCTCCACCTCGCCCGTCTCGATGCGGAAGCCGCGCACCTTGACCTGATGGTCCACGCGGCCCAGGAACTCCACCGTCCCGTCGGCGCGCCACCTTGCCAGGTCACCGGTGCGGTACATGCGCGCGCCGGGCTCCTGGCTGAACGGATCCGGCACGAAGCGCTCGGCCGTGAGCGACGGCCGCGCGTGGTAGCCGCGCGTCACGCCGCCGCCCGCGAGGAACAGCTCGCCGGGCACGCCCGCGGGAAGGGGCTGGAGGAACCGGTTCAGCACGTACATCCGCGTGCGCGCGATGGGCCGGCCAATGGGCACGGGGCCCGTGGCCTCGCGCACGTCGTGCGTGGAGGACCAGACGGTGGTCTCCGTGGGGCCGTACATGTTCACGACGCCGCCGGGCACGGCCTGTTGGAGCGTGTTCGCGAGCGCGGTGGGAAGGGCCTCGCCGCCCACCAACATCCGGCGCAGTCCGGAGAGCGCCTCCACGGCTTCCGTGTCGAGCGTGAGGGCCCGCGCGTGGGAAGGCGTGCACTGGAAGTGGGTGATGCCGTGCCGTCGCAGTTGTTCGGGCAGGGTGGGGACGTCGCTGCTCCGGCGACCATCGCGCTCGGCGAGCCGGCGGAGCTGATCCAACGCGGGCAGGTTCTCCAACACCGCGTCGGCGTCAATGCCGAAGTCGATGAGGCAGCCCAGCTCGTTCACGCCCAGCTCGCGCACCCGCTCCACCATGGCCAGGCAGCCGCGCGGGGTGCCGAAGAGACCACTGGTTTCGAAGTAGCGGTCGAACGCGTGCGTGACGATGCGGTCCAGGTCCTCCGGCCGCAGCGACTTCGCATCCACGTCCATCCCCAGGCTGCGCCCGATGCCCGACATCAGGTCCAGCGAGCTGCGCAGGTACGCCTTGAAGGGACCCTCGACGCGGGCCTTCACGCGCTCCGCGTCGTTGTCCACGTATGTGTGCAGCATGAGCGTGACGTGGCCTTCGCCGGAGTGTCCGGCCGCGCGCCACGCCTCGCGGTAGAGGGCAATCTTCCCGCCCAGCTCTTCCAGGCCCTGGCCCAGCAGGTGCGTGAGGACGAAGGCGCCCGCCGCGCCCGCGGCCCGGAACGTCTCCGGGTTGCCGGCGGCGGTGAGCCACACGGGCAGCTCGCGCTGGACGGGCCGGGGGCGCAGCTGCACATCCACCGGCGTGCCCGCGCCGCCCGGGTAGCGGACCGTCTCTCCGGCCCAAAGGCGGCGGATGACGTCCAGGCTCTCCATCATCACCTCCTTGCGCTTCGCGTAGCGCTCGGGAGCGAAGACGAAGTCGTCCGCGTGCCAGCCGGAGGCGATGGACATGCCCACGCGGCCCCGGGAGAGGTTGTCGACGAGGGACCACTCCTCGGCCACGCGCACCGGGTGGTGCAGGGGCAGCACCACGCTGCCGGCTCGGATGCCCACGCGCTCCGTGACGGCGGCCACGGCGGCTCCGGTGACGGAGGGGTTCGGGTAGAGGCCACCGAAGGCGTGGAAGTGACGCTCCGGCGTCCAGATGGCCGCGAAGCCATTGCGGTCCGCGAACTTCGCGCCCTCCATCAGCAGCCGGTAGCGGTCTCCCGGCTGATCCGAGTCGTCCGCGAAGTAGAAGAGGCTGAAGTCCAGCGGCTTCGCCACGCTCCCCTTGCGGCGGCGGGCGCGCAGGGTGGCGGCCTCGTCACCCTGGAGCACGACCTTGAAGCCGCGCGTGAGCGTCCACAGCAGCTCCAGCACGGAGATGTCGAAGGAGATGCTGGTGACGGCCAGCCATGCGCCCGCGTTCGTGCCGTCCAGCCGCTGATCCATGGCGGCGAAGAAGCGGGCAACGGTCTCATGCGGCACCATCACGCCCTTGGGCTGACCTGTGGAGCCCGAGGTGTAGATGACGTAGGCGACGTTGGAAGGCGATGCGGAGCGACCGAGGGTCGCCAGCGTGGGCCCATCCTCGAGGGCGTCCACCAGGACTTCCGTCACGTCCGGACCCGCGAGCGCTCCCGCCAGGTGCGACTGCGTGACGAGCACCTTCGCGCCGCAGTCGCGCAGCATGTACAGCAGGCGCTCACGCGGGTAGTCCGGATCCAGCGGCACATAGGCGCCACCGGCCTCCAGGATGCCGAGCAGCGACACCACCGTGTCCAGCGAGCGCTCCACGCTGATGCCCACGCGCGCTTCCGGCCCCACGCCCAGCGCCCGCAGCCGGGCAGCGAGCACCCCGACGCGGCGGCGCAGCTGCGCGTAGGTGAGCGACTCGTTGTCGTGCACCACGGCGATGGCGTCGGGCGTCTCCTGCGCCTGCGCGAGGAACTGCTCGTGGATGCACGCCACGCCACCCTGGTTGTCCGTGGCGTGGTTCCACTCCTCCAGCACCTGCTGCTGCTCCAGGCCGGTCAGCAGCGCAAGCGCGCCCACGGGAAGTCCGGGCGCGTCCACCACGCCTCGCAGCAGCACCTCCAGGTGCCCGACGAGCCGGCGGATGGTGGCCTCCTCGAAGAGGTCCGTCCGGAACTCCAGCGCGCCAGCGAGCCCGTCAGGGCCTTCGGCGAACACCAGCGACAGGTCGAACTTGGACGTCCCCGCCACGGCGCCATCCGGCGTGGACAGCTCCGGCCGCCACCGCATGCCCGGCACGTTCGTGGTCACCGCCGGCAGGCTCTCCAGCATGAAGCTCGTCTGGACCAGCGGGCTTCCGTCGCCGGAGCGGGAGGCGTTCGTCGCCGCCACGACCTCCTCGAAGGGCAGCTCACCGTGGGTCAGCGCCTCACGCACCTGCTCCCGCACGCGCTTCAGCAACTGCTGGAACGTGGGGCCGCCGGACAGGTCGCAGCGGATGACGAGCGTGTTCGCCAGGAACCCGATCAGCTCCCGCACCGCCGTGCGCTCGCGATGGGCCGCGACGGTGCCCACGCCGAAGTCCTCCTGACCCGTGTAGCGGTGCAGGAGCGCCGCGTATGCGGTCAGCAGCGTGACGTAGAGCGTGCAGCCTTCACGCTGGCCCAGGGCACGGAGCGAGTCCGTGAGGTCGCGCGGCAACTGGAACGTGACGGTGGCACCGCGCGAGCCCTGCTCCCGGGGCCGGGCGTGGTCCGTCGGCAGCTCCAGGCGCGGCAGCGCGTTGAGTCCCCGCGCCCAGAACGTGCGCTGCGCGGCCAGGGTCGGTACGAGTGCCCGCTGCCAGCGCGCATAGTCCGCGTAGTGGAGCGCGGGCGGCGCCAGCGGATCCGCGGCCCCACGCGCGAAGGCGCCGTGGAGCGCGGCGAGCTCCCCGGCCAGCACCCCGATGGACCACCCGTCCGTGATGAGGTGGTGCTGGGTGAGCAGCAGCACGTGCTCCGTGTCCGTCAGCCGCACCAGCTCCGCGTGGAAGAGCGGGCCCTCGGTGAGGGAGAACGGCCGCTGCCCGAGCGCCAGCGCGTGCTCGCGCAGCGCCTGCTCCCGCGCTTCGGCCGCGACGGCCGTCAGGTCATGCCGGCCCAGTGACAGCGGGGCAGGGGAGAGCACCCGCTGGCGGGGCTCGCCGTTCACCTCGGGGAAGACGGTGCGGAGGATGGCGTGCCGGCGCACCAGCGCGTCCAGGGCCCGCTGCAACGCGTCCGTGTCCAGGGCGCCTTCCATCCGCAGCCCGAACTGGACGTTGTAGAGCGGCACGCCCGGCATCAGCCGGTCGAGGAACCACAGCCGGAACTGGCCGGGAGACAGGGGCAGGTCGCCGTCGAGCGGGCCCGCGCGCAACGCCGGGCCCTCCACCACGGTGCCAAGCTGGGAGCGCTCCCACGTGGCCAGCAGCGCGGACGACACCGCCGCCAGCGTCGGATGCTCCCACAGGAACGTGGCCGGCACCGACGTGCCGAGCGACGCCTCCAGGCGCCCCTGCAACTCCATCACCGCCAGCGAATCCAACCCCAGTCCGGCCAGGGGTACGTCGCGCGACAGGCTCGCCGGAGCCGCGCGGCTCGCGCGGGCCACCTCGGCGCGGACGAACGCCTCCACCCGCTCCGCCCGCTCACCTTCCGGCGTGGCGGGCAGCACCTCGCGCAGCGGCGCCAGCACCTCGCTGGCGCTCTCCTGGGGCGCGGACTCCGCCGGCGCCGCGACCGCCTGCTCCACCACCTCCAGCGTGCCCTGCAGGAAGGCGTCGCGGCACGCGCGGCGCTGGATCTTCCCGCTGGACGTCTTGGGGATCGTGCGCGGCTCGACCAGGACGACGGCATGGACCTGCGCCGCGTGCTCATCCGCGATGGCGCCGCGGATGGCCTCGATGACGCCGACGGCTCCGGTGGGACTCGCGCGCAGGTCCGCCTCGGTGACCAGCACCAGGCGCTCCTCGCCCTCCACATCCACGGAGAAGGTGGCGGTGCAGCCCGGACGCACCGCCGGGTGCGCGCGCTCGGCGGTGAGCTCGATGTCCTGGGGATAGAGGTTGCGCCCGCGCAGGATGATCAGGTCCTTCAGGCGGCCGGTGACGAACAGCTCGCCGTCCAGGACGAAGCCCAGGTCTCCCGTGCGCAGCCAGGGGCCGCTGCCGTCCTCCAGGCGGGTGCCGAAGGCGCGCTCGCTCTCCTCAGGACGGTTCCAGTAGCCCAGGGCCACGCTCGGGCCCGCGACGCAGATCTCCCCCACCGTGCCAGGGGCGCAGGCGGTGCGCGTCTCCGGGTGCAGGATGCGCAGCTGCTGATCCTCCGCGCTGCGTCCCACCGACACGAGCACGCGCGCACCCGCGTCCTCCGGCGCCACCTTCCGCGCCTCGTCGTGCGCCAGCGCGTCGGAGTCGACGGTCAGCTCCTGGACCCCGGCCATCGCGGTGCCGCCCGTGACGATGAGCGTCGCCTCCGCCAGGCCGTAGCAGGGGTAGAACGCCTGGGGGCGGAAGCCCCGGGGCGCGAACGTCTCCGTGAAGCGGCGCAGCGTCTCCGCGCGCGTCGGCTCGGCGCCGTTGAAGGCCACCGTCCAGCGGCTCAGGTCCAGCCGCTCCAGGACGTCGGGGGTGACCTTCCGGACGCACAGGTCATACGCGAAGTTGGGACCGCCGCTCGTCGTGGCGCCGTAGTGGGACACGGCCTCCAGCCAGCGCAGGGGCCGCTGGAGGAAGGCGATGGGCGACATCAACGTGCACGGGAAGCCCAGGTACAGCGGCTGGAGCACGTTGCCGATGAGCCCCATGTCGTGGAACACCGGCAGCCAGCCCATGCCCACCGCGTGCTTCGCGTCGTGCCCGAAGCCCCGGCGGATGAGCCGCTCGTTGTGCAGGATGTTCGCGTGGCTCAGCATCACGCCCTTGGGCGTGCCGGTGGAGCCGGAGGTGTACTGGAGGAACGCGAGCGTGTTCGCGCCCACGTCCGGCTTGCGCCAGCCTTCCGCCTGCGCGTCGGTGGTCGCGTCCGTGGCCAGCCACGTGAGCGACGCCAGCTCCGGCGCCTGCGGCAACATCACCTCCGCCATCTCCCGCAGGAAGGACGTCGTCAGCACGTAGCGCGCGCCGCAGTCCTGGGCGATGGCGCGCAGGCGGGGCAGGGTGCGCTCCAGGCGGCCCGGCTCCGGCGGATACACGGGCACCGCCACCACGCCCGCGTACAGACAGCCCATGAAGGCCGACACGAACTCCAGCCCCGGAGGGAACAACAGCAGGGCCCGCTCCCCCGTGGCCCCCGCCTCCTGCAACATCGCGCCAATGCCTCGCGCGAGCCGGTCCAGGTGCGAGAACGTCCACTCCTGCGTCGGACCGTCCACGTCTCCGGTTTCCAGGAAGCGGTAGAGCAGCGCCCCTTCCTGGTGCTCCGCCCGGAAGCGAAGCACGTCGACAAGGGTCGCGAACGAATCGGGATCGGGGCTGGGGGCGCGCATCACGGCGGGACGAAGGGTCGAATCCCCAAGAGTCGGCGACAGGAGCCGCTCCCAGGTGACGGGGTAAATGCCTGTCGGAGGGGCGTGAGGATGTCGTCGCAGCACCGGGAAGAAGCACCCTTCCCGGTGATGGCACACCAAGTCATTCTGATAAACCGGGTCTCACTGGACTGTCAATACTCACCGGAAAAACGTCTCAGTGGGTTTCGCCGTTTCACCCCGATGTGACGTGAAGGCCCGTGGGCCCTGTTCTCAGAGGAAGAACAGGTACTGGTCGATTCCGTAGGCGAAGAACACGGCGCCCACGAAGGCCAGCGCGGCGGTGGCGTATTCGAGCTTCGGGGAGGTGCGCTCGCGGGCCATCAGCAACAGCGCCAGGGGGACCAGGCAGTAGCGCTGCTCGATGAGCCAGGACGGCGTGAGCAGCAGGAGCGTCAGCGGGTAGATGAGCAGGAAGCGCGGCTGCACCAGCTTCAGCTTCAGCAGCAGCAGGCTGGAGAGCAGCACCGGGATGAAGAACAGCGTCTTGGGAAGGGCCCCCTGGGTCGCGATGTGCAGCAACTGATTGCGCAGGAAGGGCGCCTGTCCCACGAACTTCGCGTCGTCGGAGAAGCGGAAGGCCTCCACGCTGAGCTGGTTGTAGGGGTGGGTATTCACGAATGTGTACATGAACACCCCGTACAGCAGCACCGCGAAGGCCAGGACGCGCTTGTCCTTCAGGCCCGAAAGGGCGGCGGGCAGGGCCGCCAGGTTCGTGGGCAGCGACAGGAAGAAGTAGAGGAAGAGGAACAGGTACACGTTGCCCAGGGTGAACTTGAGCGGGTGCGCGGAACGGTCCCCCACGGCCACCCCGCCGTTGAACACCACGAAGGCGGCGAACCCCGCCAGTCCGACGACGAAGAGCAGGTGCCGGCGCAGGAACGACACCAGCTGCTGCCGGGACAACGTGAGCCCGTGATCCTCCAGGTAGGCCAGCCCCAGCACGAACGCCAGACAGATGATGTTCGTCTGCCGGACGAGCACGGAGAAGATGGCGACGGCGGCCGCGGCCTTGCGGCGCTGGCGCAACACCAGCAGCACCGACACCAGCACCAGCAGCAGGGAGAACGCGTCCGTGTAGAGCAGGAAGAAGAACGGGAACAGGATGGGCAGGAAGGCCAGCTGGAGCGTCGCCACCGCGGAGAAGCGGGGGTTCACCTGTCGCATCAGCAGGTAGAAGACGGGGATGACGGGCAGGCTCACCAGGATGCTCAGCGTCCGGATGCCCGTGGAGGTGCGCGCCCCCGTCAGCCCGGCCAGCAGCACCAGCACGACGTGATACCCGGGAAACATCGTCAGGCCCTTGGCGATCTCCAGCTTGCCACCCGCCAGGGTCACGATCTGCAGGCCATGCACCCCTTCGTCCGCGGCCACTTCGCCGTTGCGCAGGCGCAGGAAGGCCCACAGGCACGTGAGGATGATGATCGCGGCGGCGCCCAGGGTTTCGGCGCGCGAGCCAATCCAGGAGGTAAAAAGAGGCGGCGACGCGGCCTCCGGTGAATGCGGGAGGGCGCCAGCGGGGGCCCGTTCGGTGTCCATCATGGACATCGATAATACGGGACATTCAGAGAGACTTGCTATCGGCGTCTTCCGCCACCTCCCATGAATATGCAGACTCCTGTCTCAACCGGTTTATTTCATAAAACAGGAGAAATCAGTCTAAGAGGTGTGTATGCTGATGACGTGAGCCCGGTCACCGTCAGCGTCATCATCCCTGCATATAATGAAGGCGAGCGGCTTCCTCCCTACGTGGGGGAGCTGGTCCAGGCGGGCATCGGACAGCCCTTCCCCGTGGTGGAGATCATCGTCTCCGACGATGGCAGCACCCCGGAGCACGCGCAGCGGATGCGCGCCTGTGTGACGGCCGCCCAGACGATGCTGGCACGGGCAGGCTCCCCCCATCGCGTCTCCTACGTGGCCGCCGAGCGCAACGGTGGCAAGGGGTCCGCCATCCGGCGCGGCTGGCGGAGTGTCTCACCCGAGGCGGCGTGGCTGGCATTCCTGGACGCGGATGGCTCGGTGGGCGCGGCGGACTTCTTCCGGCTGGCGGCCCTGGCGGCGGCGTCCCCGGACGTGGATGTGTTGGCCGGGTCTCGCATCCTCATGGCGGGGCGGCAGGTGAGCCGCAATCTCTTCCGTCACCTCCAGGGCCGGCTCTTCGCGACCTTCACAGATTTACAATTCCAGCTGCGTTTCTATGACACCCAATGCGGGGTGAAGTTCTTCCGCGCCTCGCTGCTCAAGCCGCTGCTGCCGGTGTTGAAGGAAGAGCGCTGGCTGCTGGATGTGGAATTGCTGGCGTTGATGAAGCGGCGTCAGGCCCGGGCGCTGGAGGTCCCCATCGACTGGGCGGACGTTGAAGGCTCGAAGATCGTCCCCGGCATGGACGCCCTGCGCATGCTCTGGGGTCTGGCGCGGCTGCGGCAGCGCCTGGACCGCCTGCCGGACGTGGCCCTTCCCGCGGAAGCGCAGGGCCGGACGGTGTCGCTCCCGATGCGGGACGAGGTGCGTCCCCTCTCGCCGGTCTCCCAGCCGAAGCAGGCCTCGCGCGGGTAGGCGCGGCGGCCTCCGGTCAGGAGCGCTCCGAGCCCGCGGCCTTGGCCAGAGCTGGCGGGTTGTCCTCCGCGGGCGGCGCGGAGGCGACGGGCACCGCGGGCGCATCCTCGACGCGGCGCAGGCTGGAGGAGAGGGCCGCGAGCGCGACGAACAGGAACGTGGCGAAGCCCAGCACCGCGAAGATGAGCCCGATACCCCGGCCCTGACCCACGCCAATCAGGGGACCGACGCTTCCGGCCAAGAGGCCTCCCGGCATCATCCAGGGCTCGAAGACGCGATCCGCCAGCGGACCCGCCAGCAGGTAGGCCACCGGCACCGACGCCCCGGACACCGCCGAGTGCACGGCCATCACGCGCCCGTGGATCTCCGTGGGGATGAGCCGCTGCCAGATGGACTGGTCGCACGCGGTGATGAGCGGGACGGTGAGCAGCACCCCGAAGGCCCCGGCCGCCACCAGCGGCGCCAGGGGCCGCAGCGAGCCGACGAGCAGGAACACCCCCTGGAGCAGCAGGAACCCGAGCACGCCCTGGGCGCGACGGCGGGGGCCACCCCACGACATCATGGCGACGCTGCCCACCACCATGCCCATGCCTCCGGTGAAGAGGACCAGGGACAGCACCGGCACGCTGGCGAAGGACAGCATCAGCGGGGTGATGAGCAGCTGGATCATCCCCAGGTTGAAGCTCATCGCGGTGATGAGCAGCAGCAGGACCAGCAGCCCCCGGCGCGCGCGGATGTAGCGCCAGCCCTCGGCCGCGTCCCGCAGGAACAGGAGCGGGTCGGACGCATGGCCCTGGGTTCCCACGGAGGTGTCGAAGGGGATGAGCCGCAGGCCGCCCAGCACGGCGACGGCGAACACGAAGGTCGTCAGGTCGATGAGCAGGATGCCCAGCACCCCGATGTGGGGCATCAGCATGCCCGCCATCAGCGGCGCCACCAGATACCCCAGGGCGACCCCCAGCTGCGTGAGCCCGTTGGCCTTGCCCAGGCCTTCGGGCGGCACCAGCAGGGCCGTGGCCTTGCTGAAGGCAGGCAGGTGGATGGCGTTGAAGACGGCCGCCAGCGTCAACAGGCCGATGATGGCCGCGACCTCCAGCCGCCCGGTGAAGAAGAGCAGGGCGATGGCCACCGAGCAGACCCCGGCGCCGACATGGCCGGCGATCAACACGGAGCGCAGGTCGCGGCGGTCCACGAACCCGCCCATCAGCGGCGCGAAGAGCACCCGCGGGGCCAGGTTGGCCAGGGCCACCAGTGAATACATCATTGTCGACTGGGTGCTCTGATACACCCAGACGCCCAGGCCGAACGCCGTGAGGTGCGAGCCGACGAGCGACACCGTCTGGGCGACCCAGAGCAACAGGAAACGGCGGGAGTGGCCGACGGGCTCGGTCATGCGAGTCTTCCAGGAGGGCGGCGCTCCGCGACGAATGCCTCGCCGCGTGTCACACGCACAAGCCCTCCCTGCATCTCACAAAAAAGGAAGGCCCGGAAGCCCCAGATACTCCCCGATACCCGCGAACTTGCGGTAGAGAGATGGAGCGGTTCGGGGCACGTGCCTGGCTGCCGGAGAGCAACGCAAGTCATGTCAGCGGAAGTCCCTCGGCCAGAAGTGTTTCAGGAACGGGTGAGCTGGGGGTTCCGGCTGGCGGTGCTGGCGCTCTTCACCTGCACCTGGTTCGTCATCAACGGCTACTCCTTCGGCATCGTCGACCACGCCATCCACCTGGGCTTCCTGCTGCGGGAGTTGGATCCGTCGTTGCTCAAGGGGGATCCGCTCATCGAGGCGGCGGCCAACCACCCGAGCTTCTTCTGGACGCTGCAGGTGCCGCTGGTGCGCCACGTTCCGGTGGAGGTGCTGTACGCCGTCGTCCACATCGCGTCCGTCGCGCTGATGCTGGCGGGCACCTCTGCCCTGGCGCGCGCTCTCTATCCGGGCCGGTATTCGGAGTGGGTGGCGACGGTCGCGATGCTGTCGGTGTTGATTCCGCGCAGCTACGCGGGCATCCCCATGCTGGACGAGCTGGTGCTCAACCGCACCGTGTCGCTGGGGCCGCTGCTGTTCGCGCTGGTGCTGGGGGTGAAGCGCCGCTATGGCGCCGCCTTCGTGCTCACGGGGCTGGTGTTCCTCATCCACCCCACCACGGCCATCCATGCGGCCATCCTGTTGTGGTTCGCCGCGCTCTTCGACCGCGAGAAGCGCCTGGCGATCGTCACCGGCCCGCTGCTGTGCATGCTCGCGGCCTCACCGCTGCTGGTGCCCATGCTGCGTCAGGGGGCCGCCGCCGGGGTGCCTTTCCCGCCGCCCGACGAATGGGTGCTGCTGACGCGCGTGCTGGTGAGCTGGCACCACTATCCGCGCGACTGGACCGCCGTCGTGTGGTTGCAGCTGCTGGTGCCCCTGGTCGTGCTGGGCCTGTCCCTGCGCGCGCACCGCAGCCGCCCGGTGGAGGCGTACCTGTGCGGCGTGGCCTTCACCTGTGTCCTGGGCGTGCTGGGCACGGAGGTGCTGCACCTGCCCACGGCGCTGCACCTGCACCTGCTGGAGGTCCTGCGCTTCGTGCCCTACCTCGCGGCCGTCTGTGGCGCGGCGTGGCTCCTGGAGACATGGCCCGCGCCCGGCGAGCGCAAGCTCCCCGGAGTGGCGGCGGCGCTCTTGTACCTGGGCTTCTCCACCGTCCAGTTGGAGGTGTCCTTCCCGGCGATGCTGGCGGTCTTCCTGCTGCGGCCCGCCGCGCGGACGCCTCCCCGTCCCATGGGGCTGCGCTGGCCCGTGGCGCTGGGAGTCATCGCCGCGCCGCTCATCCTCGCGATCCGGATCTACTACTTCAAGGTGCCGCCCAACTTCCTGCCCCGCCTGGACATGTACAAGGGCTGGCGGATGATGGCGTGGTCGGAGCAGCACCTGCCGAAGGACGCGCTGGTGGTGCTTCCCCCCTTCTTCCACGAGTGGGACCTGGCGTTCCGCTTCGGGGCGAAGCGCGCCACGTTCACCACGTACAAGGACGGGGCGGAGGGCTCCTTCAGCCTGGCCTTCATGCTGGACTGGAAGCAGCGCATGGAAGCGCTCTGCGGGTGCCAGCCCTTCGACGTGCTCGCCACGCGCGACAACGGAGGCAAGACCTGGGAGGAGCGCGTGAACGCGATGCGCGCGGTGCTCAAGCAGGGCTACCAGAACTCGGACGCCGCGCGCCTGAGGGGGCTGGGCTCCCGCTACGGCGCCACGCACGCGGTGTTCGAGGCGACGGACCCGGCGCACCCCGAGTTCACCCTGCTGTACTCCGATGACGAGTACCGGCTCTACCAGCTCACGCCGTGAAGCTTCACGCGCGGCCACGGTCGCTGGTCCCACCTCCCCGTCACTGATACGTTGTCGCGGATTTCATGGAACACGAGAAGAGACGAGCCCCGAGGGCAGGTGGTGACAGGGCCCTGGCGCTGACGGTGCGCCGCGTCCGGCCGGCTCGGCGTGCGGGAGTCTCCTCATGAGCCTGCGGGTGGATGTCTATGAGGGGGCGCGCATCGCGCTCTTCTCCCTGGCGGCGAACCGCCTGCGCACGGGGCTCACGACGCTGGGCATCGGGATTGGCGTGGCCACGCTCCTGGCCATCGTGGGCATCATCCAGGGCCTCAACGGCTCCTTCGAGCGCCAGCTCGCCTCGCTGGGGCCGCACACCGTGGTCGCGTCTCGCTTTCCCTGGGTGATGACCGGGGACTGGTGGATGTACCGCAAGCGCAAGCCGCTCACGGTGCAGCAGGTGGAGCAGGTGCGGTTGCAGGCCACGTTCATCAGCCATACCTCGCCGCATGTTCAACGCCAGGCGGACGTGGCCGCGGACGGCGAGCAGGTCTCCAAGGTGGAGATCGCGGGCGTCACGCAGGACTACCAGGAGACGACCGCGTTGGAGGTGAAGACGGGGCGCTTCCTCACGCCGGAGGACGACGCTTCGGGGCAGGCGGTGGCGGTGCTCGGCTCGGAGGTGGTGGCCGCGCTGTTTCCGAAGGTGCCCGCGCTGGGGCGTCAGGTGCGCATCGAGGGCAGGGCGTTCCGGGTGGTGGGGACGTTGTCGCCCAAGGGCCGGATGCTGGACACGAACCAGGACCTGCGGGTGTTCGTGCCCTTCCGCACCTTCGTGGATCGCTTTGGCCAGGAGAAGTCGCTGTCCATCTCCATGAAGGTGGACCGGCCCGAGCATGTGCAGCAGGCGGAGCAGCAGTTGGTGAGCATCCTGCGCCGCGTGCGGGGCACGCCCCCCGGGCAGCCGGATGACTTCACGCTCAACCGTCCGGAGATGCTGGCGAACACCTACGCGCAGCTCACCGGAGCGCTCTATGGCGTGGCGGTGGGCGTGGGCCTCATCTGTCTGCTCGTGGGAGGCATTGGCATCATGAACATCATGCTGGTGTCCGTGCGCGAGCGGACCCGTGAGATCGGCGTCCGCCGGGCACTGGGAGCCCACCGGCGCACCATCATCCTGCAGTTCCTCATGGAGGCCTCGGCGGTGTCCGCGCTGGGCGGAACGCTGGGCACGGCGGTGGGATTGGCGGCGGCGCAGTTGGTGTCCCTCTTCAGTCCGCTGGCCGCGGCGGTCCAGCCGCTCACGGTGGTGAGCAGCATCCTCTTCTCCGCCGTGGTGGGGCTGTTGTTCGGCATCTGGCCGGCCGCGCGTGCCGCGAACCTGGATCCGGTGGAAGCCCTCCGTTACGAGTAGGCACCCATGCCCGTGCTCCTGGACAACCTGCGCCTCGCGCTCTCGACGCTCCTGGGCAACCCGCTGCGCTCGCTGCTCACGCTGCTGGGCATCGTCATCGGGGTCACCACCGTCATCGTGATGATGGCGCTCATCGAGGGCCTGCACCTGAAGGTGAACGGAGACCTGGCGCAGCTGGGCTCCAACACGTTCGAGTTGAACAAGTGGCCGTTGGGGCTGGGGCGCTACGACTGGCAGCAGTACGCGAAGCGCAAGAACGTCACGCTGGAGGATGTGGAGGCCATCCGCGAGTCCTGCCCGTCGGTGGCGCAGGCGTCCGCCAGCCTTCCGCAGTGGGGCCAGAAGGTGGCGTCAGCGTCGGCGCAGACGCGGCCCACGGTGGAGATCAAGGGCGCCACGCCGGAAGCGGCGGATACGAGTTCGCTGACGGTGTCGGATGGGCGCTTCCTCAACGACATGGACCACAAGGAGACGCGCTACGTGGCCGTGCTGGGCGTGGACGTGGCGGAGGCGCTCTTCCCGGAGAAGCGCGACGCGCTGGGGCGCACCGTGCGCATCCAGAACCGCCCCTTCACGGTCGTGGGGCTGTTGCAGGCGCGAGGCAGCTACCTGGGCCTGATGAGCATGGACAACATCGTCTTCATCCCGATGAGCACCTTCCAGACGCTCTATGGAAAGGACCGCTCGCTGGACGTGAAGATCCAGGCCCACTCGGCGGAGGTGATGGGCCGGGCGCAGGACGAGGTGACGGTATTGATGAGGCGCAGGCGGGCCGTGCACGAGGGCCTGCCCTCCGACTTCGAGATCCACACCAACGAGTCGATGACGCGGATGGTGAACGAGCTGTCCACGGTCATCCGCGCCGCCAGCTTCGGCGTGTGCCTGCTGTCCCTCCTGGTGGGCGGCATCGGCATCCTCAACATCATGCTGGTGTCGGTGATGGAGCGGACGCGCGAGATTGGTGTGCGCAAGGCGCTGGGCGCGAAGCGCAGACGCATCCTGGCGCAGTTCGCGACCGAGGCGGTGATGCTGGCGCTGCTCGGGGGCCTGCTGGGCGTGGGGCTGGGCTACGGCCTGACGATGCTGGCCAAGTGGGTCATCAGCGTGCCGGCGGTGGTGCCCACCTGGGCGGTGGCGCTGTCGTTGTTCATGAGCTCCGGAGTGGGGCTGCTGTTCGGCATCTACCCGGCGGCGCGGGCGGCGCAGTTGGATCCGGTGGAGGCGATGCGCGCGGAGTGAGCGTGCGTCAGGCGGGCTTGGGCACTTCGGCCAGTCCCTTGCTGCGCAGGTCCTTGAGGTCCTCGGTGAGTCCTGTCTCCAGGCTCCGCTCGGATTCAATGTAGCGCTGCATGAGCGGCACGGGGCAGTACAGACGTCCGTCTCCGTCCGGCACCAGGACGTAGCTCAGCTCGCGATGGTCCATGGCCTCGTCGAAGTCCACCGCGCGGATGTCCGCGTCGTGGGCGAGCAGGGCCTGTCGTACTTCTCCGCGCGTGGGGCGTCCCAGCAGCAGGGCCTGTCGCACCACGGCGCGGTGAAGCGGGTGGTCTCCCCGCCAGCGCCGGCCCTGGTCGCGCAGGTCCTCGTCCTCGCGGAGGACGCGCTCCAGGTGCTCGCGCGTGAGGGTGTGGAGGTCGGAGGGGATGGATTCGACCAATCCCTTGCAGGCCAGCACCAGCAGGTTGGCCCGACGCCCGGCCTGTTCCAGCAGGTGTTCGGGGGTGGAGGGGGCATCCCAGTGGAGGCCCAGGGCGACCATGGGTTTGGTGACGAGTGACAACGCCGACCGTGGATCCAGCGGTTCCAGGCGGAGGTGTTCACCGAAGTTGCGCAGGGGCTGCTTCTCGTCGAGCACCACGGCCCGGTAGAGGTCCCAGAAGCCCGCGAGGATGAAGTAAGCGCGGCCTTCCTCGGCCAGCGCGCGCATGGCCTGCAACACCGGGAAGCCTGATTGGGCTTCGGTCTTGATGAAGTCGTCGGCCTCGTCGATGAGCCACACGCGGGGCCGTGAGATGGTTCCGGCGGCGACATCCTCGAAGGAGGGGAGGGCGGCACCGGCTGGCGGCATGCGCTCGCGTTCCCGGACGATTCGGCGGTGCAGATCCGCGTTCGCGAGTTCCACGTAGCAGGCGTCCAGGTCCGAGCGCGCCTGAAGCCGCCGGAGCGAGGCGAGCAGGAGGCTGCTCTTGCCCATCTGCCGTTGGCCCACCACGAGGAAGTTGCGGACGGTGCGATCGGTGATGGCGCGCACCTCACGCTCACGGCCGAAGAAGAGGTGGTCCACCTTCACGCCGCCAGCCACCTGATAGGGCGACAGTTCGGAGACGGCGACCTGTTCGGAGATGGTGGTCTCCAGCAGGCGCACGGGTTCATCCGCGAGGAGCAGGTCCCGCAGGGCGTTGGCGGACAGCACGACCGCGCGGACACCCGGCACGCCTTCGAGCACCTGACGTGCGTTCTGCGACTCCGTGCGGTCCAACACGAGCACCTGGCTGGGACCCTGGCCCTCCTGGAAGACATCCGCCATGCGGCGCTCGGCCTCGCCAGACTCCAGGCGCGTCCCATCGATGACGACGACGGCGGTGTCCCGCGAGAAGCGCAGTCGGAGGGTGGGCAGGGTGAGCGCCCAGGTGTTCGTGCCCAGGCTCGGGCCGAGCCTGCCGCCAATGGCTTCCGCGAAGGCTGTGGCCACGACTTGAGGTTCTTTGGAGCCTCGGAGTGCACGCTCCCACCGGGTCGCGGGGATGCCGGCGGCGGTCACCACGGAGTCGAGCCGCTTTGCTCGCCGCAAGGCTTGGTCCGCCGCGACCATCTGCTCCAGGGGATAGCCCTTGATCGCGGAGGGAGAGCGCTGGGCGTCCACCACCAGGGGGTTGCGGTAGACGCGCGCGTAGTACACGCCAGCGAAGAGGAGGAGCGTCCCCAGGGCCAGCGCCACATAGAGCGTGTAGGGACGGGTGACCTTCACGTCGGGTTCCGAGAAGGTCCACGTGCGGGGCCACTGCTGATAGCTCGCGTCGAGGTTGAAGGAGAACCGGCCCTTCTCCAGGAAGGCAGGCGGGACGGCGAACTTCAGCGTCTGTTCCTGGTCTTCCCCGAGGCTGAGTTCCTGCTGGGGACCGGCCTGCGTCGTCTCGCCCACCGCGAAGGTGCTCTTGAAGAGAAGCGGCCCGACGGCTTGTGTCCCCGTGTTCTTGATGCTGACGCTCAGGGTCTTGTCTTCGATGGAGGGGGCATTCGTCAGCTCCAACTGGGGCGTACGCAACGGGATGCGGACCTCGACCGCAGGCTCCGTCCCGAAGGCGTGGGCGACTCTGAAGCGGGCGAGCGAGACCGGAGGGAAATCACTGCCCTCGGGCCTCAAATAAGAGAGCCCCACCTGAAGCTCCACGGACTTACCGGCGTCCAGACGCAGCAGAGGGGGCGGCGTCTGGAGGATCAATCCGGCAGGGATTTCCACGGGCTCGATCCGGAGCCAGTAGGCTCGCTCCGCGCCCAGAGCGTTGGTAAGGGTAACGGTGATGCTTCCGGCATCCCCGAAATCTCCCGGAGCTTTGCCAGGCACGGCGTGCGTGGAAAGGCGGGGGCGCATTGGGGACTCTGGCGGCGCGATGGGTTCGAGTGCGCCATCCGCCTGTCGTTGGTAGAGGAATCGACCGTCGTCATGACGGAAGACAGGTTGGCCTTCAATGTGGCCCAGCCATCCCTTGCTAGCTCCCCGCATCAGGCCCCGGAGGGCCTTTCCGCCCTGGGTAGACCACAGGCGCACCGCTCCGTCGCTATCGCCTGAAGCCAGAGTGTTTCCATCGGGCGCGAAGGCGAGCGCCAGGACATGGCTGGTCAGCGTCAGGGTTCGCGAGTTGTTTCCGGTCGCGGTGTTCCAGAACTTGATGGTCTTGTCGAGGCTCGATGAAGCCAGGGTTCGCCCGTCCGGACTGAAGCGGAGGGAGGTCACAAAGTTGGCATGGCCTTTCAGTCGCCGACGCTCGCGCCCCGTGGCCACGTCCCACAGCCGGACGGTGTTGTCAGCGCTCCCCGAGGCCAGGGTTCGTCCGTCGGGACTGAAGGCCAGCGTCCCGAAGATGGATGCGAGTTCCTCGATGCGTCGCAGCTCGCGCCCCGTGGCCACGTCCCACAGCCGGATCGTGTTGTCAGCGCTCCCCGAGGCCAGGGTTCGCCCATCGGGACTGAAGGCTATTGAATTGATGGTAGCAGAATGACCTTCCAATCGTCGCAGTTCACCGTGGGTGGCCACATCCCACAGTTGCACCGCCTCTTCTCCGTCGTCCGTGGCGAGGAGACGTCCGTCAGGGCTATAGGCGAGCGATTGGATGGATGAGGAGAACTCAGCCAGCGAAGGCTGTTCGCGTCCGGTTGCCACGTCCCACAGCCGGACTGTTTTGTCATCGCTGCCCGATGCGAGGGTGCGCCCGTCCGGGCTGAAGGCCACGGAATGGACGTCGGCGGAATGGCCCGTCAGGTTGTGCAACTCGCGGCCGGTGATCATGTCCCACAACCGGACTGTGTTGTCATCGCTGCCCGATGCAAGGGTGCGCCCGTCCTGGCTGATAGCCAGGGAGAAGACCTCGGCGGAGTGTTGTCCCTCCAGCCTCTGGAGTTCACGGCCGGTAGCGACGTCCCACCGCCGGACCGTCTGATCCTTGCTGCTTGATGCAAGGGTGCGCCCATCCGGGCTGAAGACCACGGAATAGACAGACGCGGCGTGTCCCTCCATGCGCCGAATCTCGCGTCCGGTGGCGACGTTCCAGAGTCGAACGGTCTTGTCATCGCCGCAGGAGGCGAAGGTGCGTCCGTCCGGACTGAAGACCACCGAGGACACCTCGCCGAAATGTCCCCACAGCCGCTGCACCATGTCCCAGTCGGCGATGTTCCACTGTCGCACCGTGCCATCCCGACTGCCGGAGGCGAGTGTGTACCCATCTGGACTGAAGGCGATCGATGTGACCTGGGGGGGGGTGTTTAACAAGCGTTTGCGCTCACGGCCCGTGGCCACGTCCCACACGCGGATCGTCTGGTCATCACCGTTGGTTGCGAGTTCGCTTCCGTCTGGGCTGAAGATCGCGGAGCGGACGAACCCGAGATGCCCTTCCATCCGCTGCTGTTCAGTCCCCGTGGTCACGTTCCACAGACGTACGGTGTTGCTCTCGCCCGCCATGGCAACGGTGGCTCCGTTCGGGCTGAAGGCCACCGAGAGGATGGGCTCCTGGCTTTCCCCCAGACGTCGCAGTTCCCGGCCCGTGGCCACATCCCACAAACGAACGGTCCTGTCACGACTGCCTGAGACAAGGGTGCGCCCGTCCGGGCTGAAGGCCACGGAGCGGATACTCGCGGTATGTCCCTTCAGGAACCGCAGTTCGCGTCCGGTGGCCACGTCCCACAGGTGGACTGTCTGGTCGAGGGAGCCCGAAGCGAGGATGCTTCCGTCCGGACTGAAGGCCACGGAGAAAACGGCTCCCACGGAAGACCACTCCGCCCCCTTGAGAATGCTTTCGGGCTCACCCTCCGGAACGAGCGGCTCGAGTGTCTCCGCCGCCGCCCCCGTGGCCATCAACACCACGGTGATGCAGAGCGCCCAGAGGTATCGGCTCAAGGCCTGGCATCCTTGCGTGCGAGGACTTTGCGCGCGACCTGCTCCACGGCCTTGCACCGCGGCACGGTCCTGCCCGCCGCATCACTGCGCACCAGCCCCGCGAAGTACAGCCGGACCTCCGGGTATTCCACCCGGTGGTCGAGCGGCTCCAGGTCCTCCACGCGCTGTCCGGCCAACAGCTTCGTGAGCACGGACTGACAGCCGCGCTCCTCCGTGTATCCGTTGCGCTCGTCCTGGCGCAGGCACTCCATCACGGCGCCCCGGAGCGACGGACCGCGCACGAGCTTCCCGGTGATGGACTCCGCGTCCAGCGCACCGTCGGTGATCATCACCTCGCGCAACAGTCCCGGATGCCCGCCGGTGGCCTCGTGGAGCCCCTGCGCCCAGCGCGCTCCTCCGTGCCCTCCGCTGTCCAGGAACTGGCGAATCTCCTCCACCGTGAGGTCCGGCACTTCGCGGCGCGGCGCGTCCTTGAACACGGAGAAGCTCTGCATGTTGTGCAGGAGCCACGCGGAGCGCTCGCCGCCCGCGATGAGGAAGTGGAACTGCACCTTGGACGGCTCATCCATCATCCGCCGCAGGTGCCGTCCCAACGCCGTCAGGTGGTCGAACGGTCCCCACTCGTAACGCAGGATGATCAGGTGCTCCCGGCCCAGCCGCGCCGCCTTCGCCCGCAGGTGCTCCACCAACGCGTCGAAGCTCGTCACCGTGTTCGCACCCGTGTCGTCCCCAACCAGGGCGCGGCAGTACTCCGCCTCGGTGCAGTCGGGGACGTTGGGCGGCGCAAGCCAGGTGACGCGGTTGCCGTACCGGGCCGCCACGCGGCGCGCGAGCGCTCGGGTGCCTCCGTCCTCCGGGGAGAGCAATACCAGCCGGTGCTGTCCCTGGAGGATGCGCGCGTATTCCTGCTCCAGGGCAGGGCGGGCCACGATGGGCAGCGCTTCCGGCGTGGGCACCACGGGCGCGGGCCCCGGGATGGGGGGCGACATGGCCTGCGGCGGTGCCGGCGCGATTCCAAAAGGCAGCGCTTCCAGGTCCGTGCTCAGGCTCACCCGACTGGGACCGAAGGCCGCCTCCCCCAGGCCGCGCAGGAACTCCGCGAGCGGCGCACCGTGGTCCTCGTACTCCACGAGCTGGATGTTGTACTTCGGCCACAGCGCCCCACGGTCGATGGACCCCTTCTTCATCAGCGCGAAGCTGGGCATCTGCCGGCCCCGCGTGATGCCGATGACGTGCTCCAGCTGCTTGAGCACGTACGGGTCGCTGAAGCTGAAGCCCATGTAGAGGAATGGCTTGGAGCGGATCCACTCCCGCAGGCGCACCAGCGCGTTCGTGTACTGCGAATAGCCGGTCGGCTGGGTGCCATCCCCATACAAACGCTTGTAATCAGCGCCGGCCAGCACCAGCGTGGCCAGCCGGTGGACGGTGCCGTGCAGATACCAGACGCGTGGAGTCTCAGGGGACGCCTCGGCGTCCATCAGGTTGAGCTCGTCGTCCTGATCATTGGAGACGGCTTCGGCGTCCTCGCGGCCCCAGAGCAGCACGTCGTCGTAGTTGGGCGTCATCACCACGGGGGGACGCAGCTTCCAGAGGGCCTGGATGACGGAGAGGTCCGCGTCGGACGGCCGGCGCACGCGGAAGCGCTCGCGCAGGAAGCGGTTGAAGCGGTAGGCCCCCAGGTCCTTGAAGGCCAGCTCCGCGGCGGTGAGGTAGTCCCCCTGCGCGATGCGCTGGTTCACCTCCTTGATGGCCGGCTCCGGAAGGGACTCCTCCTGCATCCGCTCCGCGAGCCCCTCCAGCAGGCGGGGCCAGGAGGGGAACATGCCCCGCTTCACCCCCATGCTGATGCCGGCGCCCACGAATGGGACGACCTGGTGCCTGCGGACCGCCTCGACCAGCTCCCTCGGGAAGTTCATGGTGCCCCTCTTGGGTCGCACGATAGCCCGGTCCGGCCGCTTCTCCTTTCCGGTTTTCGGGCGGGCCTTTCTCCCATGGGGAACGCTTGTGCTGGAGCAATGCCCCGGCTACACGCTGGCCGTTCGTGGAGCCCCTCGCATGAGTCTTTCGCCGCAAGCCCCTTCGCCACGGGTCGCCACGCCTTCCGTCTGGGCCCCATGGGGACTCACGGTGGCGATGCTGGTCCACCACTTCGGGCTGTGGGCCTGGACGTCCTCCAGCCGTGGCATCCCGCTGCTCCAGATGCTGGATCGCTGGGATTCGAACCTCTACAGCCGACTCGTCACCGAAGGCTACACGTGGCCCCTCTGGGCCTTCCTGCCGCTCTACCCGGGCACGGTGTGGCTGCTGCGTCAGGGGCTGGGAGGGACGCTCCCGCCGCAGCTCGTGGGCTGTCTGCTGTCCACGCCGTGCCTCCTCGCCTTCGTCGCCTGGAACACGCGCTGGAGCCGCCAGGGAAGGCTGGTGGGCGCGCTGACCGCCGGCACGGGCTGGGGCTGGTTCCTCCTGCTCTACAGTCCCGCGAGCTTCACCCTGCACTCGCACCACACGGAGGGCCTCTTCCTCCTGCTGTCCTTTGGCGCGCTGGCGTTCGCCGCACGCGGGGCCCTGCTTTCCTCCGCCGTGTTGGTGGCGTTGTGCGTGTGGACGCGCAACCAGGGGGTCTTCGTGGCCATCACCGCCGCGCTCCTGCTCGCTGGACGCGAGCCCTCATGGCGGAGCCGTGCCCTGCGCTTCGCAGCGCTGGGGGCCCTGGCCCTGCTGGCCTTCGGCGGCCTGCTGGCCTTCGAGTGGGCGAGGGCCGGCGATCCCTTCATGTTCATGAAGGCGCAGCGTGAATGGAACCACGTCGACTCCGTGTGGGGCGCCGTCCGGGGCTTGTGGCTGGGCAATCCCTGGCACAAGGGATTCAATGGCTGGCTGCTGCTGCGACATGTCTTCGGCGCGCTGTGGCTTGTCGCCGCGCTGGCGCTGCTTCGCCGCGACCGGGCCCTGGGCCTGTATGCCCTGCTGTCGCTGCTGGTGATGCTGCCCCAGGGCGACCTGGGCAACGCGTTCCGCTTCGGCGCGGTGCTCTTCCCCGTGTGGTTCCTCGCGGGGGACTGGCTGGCCACCCGACCCGCATGGGTGCGCTGGACGGTGGCCGTGCTGTGCGTGTGGCTCAACCACAAGGTCACCCACGCGTATGCCATTGGCCGGTGGGCCTATTGAACGCGGCGGTCAGGGCCCCCCGACGAGGTTGATCACGTCGCCGTTCCGCGGCACCACGCGCAGCCGGCTGAAGCCCCAGACCTTGCTGGTCTGCACGGCCCTCACCTCCAGCACGGCGTTCTGTTTGCTACCGGAGAGGTCGATCTTCATCTCGGCGACCGCGTCGTCGTTTCGCGAACGGGTGTTGCCCGAGAAGAAGAAGGCGCCGCTGACGGGAGCACCCAGGGACTTGATGACCGACGGATGATTCGTCACCCGGGCCAGCGCCTCGTCGTAGGGGAACTGGCTCTTGAACCACATGCCCCCGCAGCCGCAGCACATCAGGGGCAACCCCACGAGGGCTCCGAGGACCCACTTCACCGTTGGCGACATTCCCTGCTCCTGACCCGGTCGGTGCGTGACAACAGCGCTGCGGAACTCCAGGGTTTCCGGGAACACCCTATAGGTGCGTGCCGGAAACGACGAAAATCGGGTTGTACACAAGGGCCCGAGGGGGCGCGCTTGTAACCAGATCCGCTACGTCCTGTCCCCCGGCGGCCCCGTGCGCGAGCCTTGGTGTTTCGGGGCCTCCGTGTTGACGGGGCCCCTTCGGGATCCCGGCGGGAATGCGCTACGCTGGGGCCGGGTACGGCGGAACTGGGACCGCCGCGAAGTGGACAGGTGAAACGTGGCTGAAGAGATTGTGTATCGCCATACGATTGAGGGGCTCTTCCGTTCCATTGGCGACCGTCTCACGCCAGACCTGAAAGACAAGCTGAGCGAGGCAGGGTTGGATCTGGACGCGGATGCGCCCAGCAACACCTCCCGGACCGTGTTCGCCGAAGCCCTGCGCATCACCGTGCAGCACCTGCATCCGGACGTCGAGGTGGAGGAGGGCTACCGGCGCATCGGCAGCGGCATCATCCAGGGAATGGCGCAGACCCAACTGGGCAAGGCGCTCATCTCCATGTGGCCCATCTTCGGGCCCGAGCGGGTGGTCGTCCGCATCCAGGAGAGCTTCGAGAACGTGAACAACTACCAGAAGAGCGAGCTGCTCACCCAGGGCCCCGCGCACCACCTCATCCGCGTGAGCGAGTGCAACGGGAACCCGGGCTACCTGCGGGGCATCCTCGAAGCAGGACTGGCCCGGGCCGGGGCCCGCAACCTGCGCGTGGAGCACTTCGACTTCGACGGTCAGGCCTGCTCCTACCGCGTTCGCTGGGACCCTTGAGCACTTCCATGAAGTCCTTGAAACGTTTCCAGACCCGCGGTCGCATGCTGTGTTTCACGGGAGCGGTCCTGCTCTCGCTCTCCTGTGGTCCCCAGGCGGAAGGGGAGGGGCCCGTCGAAGCGGACGGGACGTACGGTACCCACGAGGCGGCGCTGACCGCGCCCACGCTCCTGGAGGCGGTGCCGGGCGATGGGCAGGTGACGCTGCGCTGGAGCGTGGGTCCCGCGGGCACGCAGGGCTACCAGGTGCGCTTCCGCGTGGCGGGGGGAAGCTGGGCCTACCGGGGCGCGGGGACCGCGACGACGTTCGCCGTGACGGGGCTGACCAATGGCACCCGCTACGAGTTCCACGTGCGCATCAAGGGATCCACCGGGGAGACGACCTCCACGTATTCCAATGGCCTGTCCGCGACCCCGACGGCGGACGAGTGCACGGGGACGGCGGTGCGCCACATCACCGTCACCGGCGCGGGGACGAAGGACGGCCTGACGGCGCAGAGCGCGGGCACGCTCGCGAACCTCAACACGTTCATCCAGGCGGTGGGCCCGGGCGGGACGGTGTGCATCCACGGGGGCACCTACGGCACCGGCACCACGGTGTCCCAGGGCGGCGCGGTGGGCGCTCCCGTCACCGTCAAGGGCGTGGAGGGGCGGCCCCTCTTCCAGTCCACCTTCGAGGCCTCCACCCGCGCGAAGTCGGGGCCGGTGGCCTTCCAGGTGCGCGCCAGCAACCTGGTCTTCCACAACCTGGAGTTCCGCCACCTGGGCACGTGCTTCGCGTTCAAGGGCGCATACCCCGTGTCCAACGTGACGCTCAGCCAGTTCCGCGCGGAGAACCTGGCCACCTGCGTGGACGTGGAGCGCTCCAGCACCGCGGCCTTCACGAACATGACCATCCGCGACGCGATGATCCTCCAGTTCACGCGCGGCGGCATCTTCCTCGCCTCCGGCACGAACCACTCGCTGGTGGAGGATGTCTACGTGGACATGGAGCCGGAGCAGATTGGCGGGCAGGGGAGTGACTACCCCGTGGGCATCGCGCTCTACGACACCACGAACAACGTGACGCTCCGCCGCGCCACCGTGATGAACGTCATCGGCATGCAGACGGGCTACACGCAGGGGGACGGCATCGACGGGGAGAGCTCCGCGAGCGACGTCCTCCTGGAGGACAGCTACTTCCGGGGCTCGCAGGATGGCTGCGTCGATACCAAGGTGCGCAACATGCTCATCCGGAACACCGTCGCCGCGGAGTGCAAGCGCAACTTCCGCCTGTGGCAGTCCGTCACGCCGGGCCCGCGCGTGGAGAACGTGTCCAGCTACCAGCCGCGCGACGGCCACTTCTTCATGCACTCCGGGGCCACGACGGCGAAGAACATCGCCGTCTACTCCAGCAACGCCGCGAAGCTGGTCGCCTATGACTGTGATTCGGCCGGGTGCACCTTCAACGCGGAAGGGCTTCGCGGAACGTTGCTGGATGCCAGCAAGCTCAACGCGACCGGCACCGTGACGGGCAACACGCTCGTGTACGGGCAGGCCGTCGCGATTCCTCCCGTGCCCAACACCACGTCCTTCACGCCGTAAAGACAAAAGGCCCCCGGATCCCTCAGGGATCCGGGGGCCTTCTTCGTCCCGGGCTCACGCCAGGTCGAACAGCAGGGCCTCCATGGGCTCGGAGGCGACGAGCACGAGGCTCGACTCATCCGACACGGCGACGCCGTCGCCGGCCTTCAGCGCCACGCCGTTGAGCGTGCCCGCGCCCCGGGCCACCTGCACCCAGGCGTGACGGCCCTTGGGCAGCGTGTACTCCGCCTTCTGCCCCGCGCTCAGCAGCGTGCTGGACAGCAGCACGTCCTGGTGCACGGTGAGGCTGCCATCGCGGGCGTCGGGGCTCGCCACCACCCGCCAGCGGCCCTGCCTGTCGTTCTCCGGGAAGAACTTCTGCTCATATTCAGGCTTCAGGCCCTTCTTGTCGGGGATGATCCAGATCTGCAGGAAGTGGACGTCCTCGTTGGAGCCGTTCATCTCGCTGTGCATCACGCCCGTGCCGGCCGTCATGCGCTGCACCTCACCGGCGCGCAGCAGGCCATTGCCTCCCGTGCTGTCCCGGTGCGCGATGGCGCCGCTGAGCGGGTAGGTGATGATCTCCATGTCCCGGTGCGGATGCGTGTCGAAGCCCTCGCCGGACGTGACACGGTCCTCGTTGATGACGCGCAGGGCGCGGAACCCCATGTGGTCGGGGTCGAAGTAGCTGGCGAACGAGAAGGTGTGGTGGGAATCCAGCCAGCCGTGGTTGGCATGTCCGCGCGCTTCAGAGGGTCGAACGTTGATCATGGTGTGTGCTTCCTTTCGAGAAACACAATGCGCCTGCGCACCCCACCTGGCCAGACTCGAACCCCGGGACACATCGTTCCACCCATGGAACGAAACGCGGACGCTGTCTCAGCGTTTCGCGCGCTTCGGTGACTCCTGACGCAGCGTGGGCCAGTGCTCGCGCAGCACCTCCACGAAGGCCATCACCTTGGGCACGTGGTGCCGCGTGGGCGGGTAGACGGCATGCACCGGCGCTCCGGCCGAGCTCCAGTCCGGCAGCACGCGTTGCAGTTTCCCGGAGTCCAGGTCCTCCACGCAGTGCAGGCCGGGCAGCAGCGCGACCCCGGAGCCCGCCAGCGTCACCGCGTGCAGCATGTCCGGCTCGTTCACGACCAGCCGCCCGGAGACCTTGACCTCGACGGCCCGCCCCCCCGCATGCAGCGTCCAGACGTTCCCCTGCAGCTCCGTGCCGAAGAGCAGGCAGTCATGCTTCGCCAGGTCCGCGGGCGTCCGGGGCTCGCCCTTCTGCTGGAGGTACTCCGGCGAGGCGACGACGACGCGCGCGATGTCGCCCAGCCTGCGCGCCATCAGCGAGGAGTCCGGCAGGCGCCCGGCCCGCACCGCCAGGTCGAAGCCTTCCTCCATCAGGTCCACCGCCCGGTCCGTGCACAGCAGCTCCATCTGCACGTCCGGGTAGCGCTCCAGGAACTTCGACACCAGCGGCGCGAGGAAGTTGAGGGACAGCGGCGTCGTCACGCGCAAGAGCCCGTGCGGGCCCGCCTGCAGGCGCGTCACCGCCAGCTCCGCGGCCTCCGCTTCCGCGACGATGCGCTCACAGTGCGCGTAGTACGCCCGGCCCACCTCCGTCAGGTGAAGCTGGCGCGTGGTGCGCTGCAACAGCTGCGCGCCCACGCGTTCCTCCAGCTCCGACACCTTCCGGCTCACGGTGGACTTGGGCATGCGCAGCGCGCGCGCCGCCGCCGTGAAGCTGCCGGCCTGCACCACCCGGGCGAAGACGAGGAGTTCGTTGAGGTCCATGGGGCGCTCCGGGACGCGGGCACTGTCCCAGGGGTGGAACAGTCCATCCTGTTCGTGCCGTCTAATCCGGATGCCCCCGCGCCGCTACCTTGCTCCTCGTTGAACACCCCTTCCGACGAAAAGGAACATGACCATGGCTCAGACCCTCTGGAACATCGACACGACCCACACGGGCATCCACTTCAGCGTGCGGCACATGGTGGTCGCGAAGGTGCGCGGCAGCTTCCAGAAGTTCAGCGGCACGCTGACGCTGGATGAGCAGGATCCGACGGCGTCCTCGGTGTCCGTGAGCATCGAGGCGGCGAGCATCCACTCGGGCGTCGAGCAGCGCGACAACCACCTGCGCTCGCCGGACTTCTTCGACGTGGAGAAGTTCCCGGCCATCACCTTCCAGAGCACGAAGGTGGAGAAGGCGTCCGGCGACGGCCTGCGCGTGACGGGCAACCTCACCATCCGTGGCATCACCCGCGAGGTCGTCCTGGAGGCCGAGCAGCTCGGGGTGGCCAAGGATCCCTGGGGCAACACCAAGGCCGCCTTCGAGGCGAAGACGTCCATCAATCGCAGTGACTTCGGGCTGACGTGGAACCAGGCGCTGGAGGCGGGCGGCGTGCTGGTGGGCGAGAAGATTGAGATTGCCCTCGAAGTCCAGGCCGCGAAGGCCCAGGCGACCGACAAGGCCGCCTGAGCCGGAACGGACAGCGGACTAGAAGTCGAGGGACGTGAGCGTGAAGTGCACGTCGGATTCGACGCCCGAGCTGACGCTGGTGGCCGCCGGGCGCGCGATGTCCGTCGTGAAGCTCACGCCCGTGGGCGCCACCACGTCCACCTGGTAGGTGCCGGGCAGCAGGTACTTGAAGTCCGCCACGGCGACGGAGTTCGTGGTGAGGGTGAAGGGCATCGTCTCGCGGCTGCCGTCGGCGTTGATGAGCACCGCGGAGAAGCTGGACAGTTGGGTCGTTCCCGGCACGGGGAACGACACGCCGCCACCCAACTGGAGGGTGACCTCCACGTTGCCGGAGAACTGCATGTCGGCGCCCTTGATGATGGGGCGCATGACCCACTTGTCGGAGTTGCCGGCCTCCTTGCCGAAGCTCTGCGCGACGTCGAAGTCCACCAGGATGACCTTCTGGTCGTCATCGCTGGTGATGGTGACGTCCGCGTCCTTGTCGAACTTCACCTTGAGGCCGGAGCTGCTGGCGCTCGGCATCTGCAGGTCGCCGTCCACCTGGGCGCCCTCGGGCAGGCCCTCGTAGTTGGCGGAGGTGGCGAAGATGCGGCTCTGGCCGTCCTGCTTCACCTGGATGTAGCCGCCCGTGATGACGAAGCGCAGCTCCTTGTAGGTCCCCGTGGGCACCTCCGCGTCCTTCACCAGGTCCGCGGTGTCATTGGCCAGGGTGAGCAGGTCGGTGGTGACGGGCTCGCTCAGCAGGACGACGTCGCCCTTGCCCTCTTCGCCGTCCACGCTGCCCTTCAGGTAGACCTTGGAGATGGTGACGACCGCCTTTTCGATGCCGTCGCCCGGAGCATCGGTCAGCTTCAGCGTGACGCGGGCCGTGTCGTCGCCGCAGGCCGCGGTGAACAGCAGCCCCGTGGCCAGCAGGAGGGAAGAGGTCAGTTGACGCAAGGAGGGCATGCAGGAACCTTGGGAGAAAGGGGAGAACGCACCCAAAGGACCCGCCCCGGCCGGGAACGGCCACGTCCCACGGTCTACCGCGGCCACTCCGCGCAGGTGGCGAAGCGGGCCGGATCCGGCAGGCAGCGGCCGTCCTGGCACGTCAGCCCTTCCGCGCACGGGGGCATGCCAACGCCACACTCCGCCACGCAGGCCATCAGGTCGCCCGGGACGTCCTCGCATTGCGTGGACGGAGCGCACTGCCAGGTGCCCTCGCAGGACGCGCAGGCGGCCCCGGGGCCTTCGCAGCGCTGACCCCGGCAGGCGAGCGGCGCGGCGCACTGCGAGTCATCCAGGCACCCCACGCACCGGCCGTTGGGCGCGCAATGGCTGTCAGCATCACAGCCGGTCTCCGCGCAGCCCTTCTGGCCCCAGGCCTCCTTGGGAACCAGCTCCAGCTTCAAGGGCTTCTGTTCGCCCGGGCCCACGCAGCCCTGGCCGACCGCCGTGGTGAAGTCGGGCGCGGAGACGCGCACGTCGTAGCAGCCGTCCGGCAGCGGCCCCACGCGCCGCCTGCTGCCGCTGTCCAGCGGCAGCGCTTCATAGGGCGTGCCCGCGACGGACAGCCGGGCCTCGTTCACCTTCAGGCTGCCCCGCGACTTCACCTTCACGGAGAGGGTGTGGGCCGGCTGGGGCGCGACGTCCGCCACCTGCACGGACTGTCCGCCCTGCACGGTGAGGGGCACGCGCGCGGCCTTGTCGGCGGTGGCCACGATGAAGAGCTCCCCCGGGCCCGCGGGCGCGTCCTCCAGCGTGAAGTGGCCGTCCGGCTCCACGGTGGCGCGCAGGTCGGGCGCGCCCACCAGGGACACCAGCGCGACGGCCGGGTCGAACTCCGTGAGCCGGCCGTGCACGGTGCCCACGCGGAACGGCGTGTTGTCCAGGTTGCCGCAGGCGCCCAGGCCCAGCGCGAGCACGGGACAGGTGAGCTTCAGGAGCAAGAGTGCGCGACGCATCAGAAGCGGTACCCCACGCCGGCGTGTCCGCCGATGAAGCCCACGGCCTGTCCCTGTCCGTCCACCACCACGTACGTCAGCATGCCGTGGCCCTGCGCGGTCAATTCCAGACGTTCGCCCAGGCGCCAGGCCAGTCCGCCCACCACACCCGGGCTGACGGTGAAGTAGCGCTGGCCCCCAGAGAAGGCTTCCACTTCAAAGGACCTGCGAAGGTACAGCGCGGCCACACGCGGCCCCGCGAAGAGCGTCAGCCGCTCCCAGCGCCAGAGGTACGGCACCGCCACGCCCAGGGTGAGCGTGGTGTAGCCGAAGGGCATTTCGCTGCCGGGCGCCAGTTGGAGCGTGCGCCGGCCCCGGCCCAGGCTCGCGTCCAGGAGCAGCCCCAGGTCCTGGAGCGGCGCGTCCTCCAACCGCAGCACCACGCCCACCTGGGGCGCGGCGGGCAGCAATTCGCGGCGGCTCTTGCCGTCAACGAACGACACCATCCCGCCCACGAGCGACAGCGCGCGGCGCGGAAGGGCGTCCGACAGCAGGCGCTCCAGGGGCAGGCGTTCGCCCCGGGCCACGTCCACCTCGCGCCGCACGAGGACCGCGTCGCCCTTGGTGAGCTCCACCGTGCGCCGGCCTGCTCCCACCGCGGCGCCGCCGGGCAGCTCCAGGCGCGCCTCGCCGTCCACCTTGAGCGTGAAGCCGTCCAGGCGCGGGTTGTAGGAGAACAGCTCCGGCTGGCCCGTCCGGTCGATGCGGCCCGCGAGGATGACCGGATCCGCGCCTACCTCCAGAATCTCCGCCGACGGCCGCTGCCGGCCCTGGGTGAAGGCGAAGGTGCGGCGGCGCGAATAGTCGTGGGCCTCCGTGGCGGTGACGGCGCCATCCGCGTTGCGGTCCGCGGCGCCGCCCAGGCCCTCGATGAGGAAGTACGTGTAGATGTCGTTGCGCAGGCCCGCGTCCTCGCGCGCCGTCTCACCCCAGTCGCTCGCGGCGAACACCATGGAGGCGCGCGAGGACTCCTCCAGGGGGCGCGCGTAGAAGCCGTCCTTGATGCCGGCCAGCTCCACCTCCAGCTCGCGGGGCAACAGCGACTTGCCGCTGCCGCTGTGGCAGGTGGCGAGCACCAGCAGCCGCCGGCGGCTGGGCAGCCGTTCGAACTCCGCCTTCAGCGCGTCCATGGACAGCGCCGTCTGGGGAATGGCGCGGAAGGCCGCGTCGCGCGTGACGAGGTAGCGGGTGAGCTCGCCCCGGCCGTCGCGCGCGAGCGTGCCGTGCGCGGACAGGTACACCAGCACCACGTCATCCGGGCGGGTGGCTTCGCGCCGCAGCTGGCCCAGCGCCGCGAGGATGGCCTCCTTCGTCGTCTCCTCCGGACGGGTGAGGACGCGCACCTGATCGAAGTGGCCGCGCGAGGGATCCTTCAGCACCCGCCCCAGGTCGGTGGCGTCCTTGGCGGAGAAGCGCAGGGCGCGCCACTGGGCATCGTCGAACGACGACACGCCCACCAGCAGCGCGAAGCGCCGGGGCGTGTACGCGCGCGACAGGTCCGCCGCGTCGAGCCGCAGCGGCACGAGCCCACCCTTGTCACCGGCCGTGGCGGAGGGACCCGCGCAGGCGGTGAGGGTGGCGAAGAGCAGAAGGAGGAGGCACCTCACGGTTGGCGCGAAGTCTGACCTGCCTGGACGCGCACGTCGAACCGCGCGACCGTTCCGGGGTGGGAATCCTGCGCCGCGTCCGTTCCCAGGGCCGCGAGCGCATCCGCCTCCGAGGCGGGCTCCCAGGAGGTGAAGGCCACCAGGACCAGGGACAGCGGGCCCTCGTCCGCCTCCAGGCTCACCCCTGCGAGCCCCTCAGGGCCCTCCAGGTCGTGCGTGCCGGCCTGCAGGGGGAAGTGCCCCAGCAGCTCCGGAGGCTGGCCCGGCCGCTGCTGGTAGAGCAGCGCGGTGCCGGACTCGGTGGCGTGGTAGCGCACGAGCAGCACCTCGTCCTTCGCGACGTCGGCGCCGGCATCCAACCGGCGCAGCCCGCCGTCCAGGCCCCGGGCCACCACGGCCAGCTCCAGGGAGAGGCGCCCCGAACCCTTGAGGCCTTCCTCGGCGGACACCGGGCCCGGGACGGGGCCCTTCACGAGGGGCACCAGCACCACCAGCAGCACGGAGGCCGCGAGCGCTCCGGCCATCCAGCCCCAGTAACGCGCCGGGGGGGCGGCGA
>NZ_RAWD01000049.1:0-36802 GCF_003612065.1 Corallococcus sp. CA047B | reverse complement strand
TCCCCGTCCTGCCGACCGGCCGCTCCCAGGGGAAACGGGGGCCATGGATGAGTTGTGCTCATTGCCGCGTCGCGCCACCGGGCCTGGAACAGAGGGCGGAGAACACCGCCCCTCTCAGGGTCCTTGAGTCGGGAGCCCGCGTTCGGAGTATAGGGGCGTCCCCTTTCCCTTTTTCGAGGTCCTCCGCGCGTGTCACGGCCCCGGCTGATCAAAGAAAACTCCGCGCCGCTTTCGCTCGCCCGAGAGCAGCTCATCCGCATCCACGACCTGATGGTGAAGGCGCGCGTCCTCGAGGAGCGCCTCATCCAGATGTACAAGCAGGGCCACGGCTACTTCTGGATTGGAGGCCCCGGTGAGGAGGCCTTCAACGTGCCCCTGGGCCTGCTCATGAAGGTGGGCGAGGGCCTGGACTACGACTACCTGCACGCGCACTACCGCCAGTCCGCGACGCTGCTGGCCATGGGCGAGGAGCCCATCGGGGCGCTGCGGCAGATGAAGAACACGGCCACGGACCCCTACTCCGGCGGCCGCAACTTCGCGGGTCACTTCACCCGGCGCTCGAAGAACATCGCGCCCATCACCTCGCCCATCGAGGTGCAGTACTCCATCGCGCCGGGCACGGCGATGGCCCAGAAGCGCCACGGCGGCGACGCCATCACCATCGTCACCGGCGGCGACGCGGGCACGGCCGAGGGGGACTTCCCCACCTGCCTCGTGTGGAGCAGCCGCCCCGCCAACCCCCTGCCCATCCTGATCATCGTCACCAACAACAAGTGGGGCATCTCCACCACCGCCGATGGCCAGCACGGCGAGACGAACATCAGCGACCGCGCGCGCGCCTTCAACATCCCGGCGAAGACCATCAACGGGAATGATCCGGTGGAGTCCTACCAGGAACTCCAGGCGGCGATGGAGTACGTGCGCAAGGAGCGCAAGCCGTACTTCATCGAAGCGCGGGTGTCGCGCCTGTACGGACACTCGTCCGCGTCCGGCGCGAACTTCGTGAACGAGGAGCAGGACTGTCTGCGCCTGTTCGAGGCGCGCCTGGAGCAGGAAGGCGTGCTCAGCCGGGAGCAGATGGAAGAGGTGCGCAACCGCTACAGCGAGGAGCTGGCCGCGGCGGCGCGCACCGTGCGGGACGAGCCGCAACCTTCCGGCGACACCATCTGGGACCACATCTACGCGGAGAAGAAATAACCATGGCGAACATGGCACAGGCCATCCGCATGGCCCTTCACTACGCCGAGGAGAACCTGGGCGTCACCGACATCTTCGGCGAGGACGTGGGCGCCCCGCTGGGCGGCGTCTTCACCTGCACGCAGGGCCTGAAGACGGCGTGGAACAGCCCCCTGGACGAGCGCGGCATCATCGGCGCGGCCATGGGGCTCGCGATGGCGGGCAACCGCCCGGTCGCGGAGATCCAGTTCTGCGACTACATCTACAACACCATCGACCTGCTGAAGATCGCGGGCAACACGCACTGGGCGACGAACGGTGACTGGAACCTGCCCATGGTGGTGCGCACGCCGGTGGGCAGCGGCATCCGCGGGTCGATGTACCACTCGCATTCCTTCGACGCGACGATGACCCACATCCCCGGTTGGAAGGTGGTGATGCCCTCCACCCCGCTGGACGCGTACGGCCTGCTCCTCTCCGCGTGCCAGGACCCGAACCCCGTCATGTTCCTGGAGCCCAAGGCGCTGTTGCGCGTGAAGGGCGACGAGCGCATCCCGGGCGAGCCCGAGGACGACCGCGCGCTGTCGAAGCTCATCGACGCGCCGCTGGGGGACCGCTCGCAGTGGAAGCCCCAGTGGCCGACGCTGGAGGCGTTCGCGGTGCCCATTGGCAAGGGCAAGGTGGTCCGCGAGGGCACCCAGGCCACCGTGGTCAGCTACGGCCGCACCCTGCCCCTGTGCGCGAAGGCCGCGGACCAGCTCAAGGAGGAAGGTCTCAGCGTGGAGGTCATCGACCTGCGCTCGCTGTGGCCCTACGACTGGGAGCTCATCAAGGCGTCCATCCAGAAGACGGGCCGCGTCCTGTACGTGAACGAGGACACCGAGGTGACGAACTTCGGCGAGCACCTGGTCCGGCGCACGGTGGAGGAGCTGTTCTACTCGCTGCTCGCGCCGCCCCGGCTGGTGGCCGGCAAGTTCATCCCGGGCATCGGCCTGGCGGACGCGCTGGAGATGGCGTCGGTGCCGCAGCAGGCGGACATCACCTCCGCCATCCGCTCACTGGCCGGCGAGCAGCCCTGACGACGCCTGCCCACACCGGGCGGCCGCGCATTCGTACGTGAAGTCTTCCTGGGCCGTCGTTCCTCTTTGGAGGTCCGACGGCCCTGTCGTTAGTATCGAGAATGCCTTGTCCCAGCCCATCGTCCGCACCATGACCCCTGCTCCCGACGCCAACGCTTTCCGCATCCGCCGCGCGCGTCGAGGTGATGCCGAGGTCATGGCACTGCTCCTTCGCGAGCTGGGCTACCCCCAGGGCACCGACCAGCAGACCGTGCACTGGGTCATCAGCCATCCGGAGATTGAGATCTTCGTGGCCGGCGACCCGCAGGACCGCGCGGTGGGCATGGTGTCCTTCTCCCACCGTCCGCAGCTGCGGCTGCGCGGTCGCGTGGCCACCGTGGACGAGCTCGTCGTGTCCGAGGGCTGGCGGCGCCGGGGCGTGGGCCGCGCGCTGCTCGCGCAGGTGGCGCAGCGAGGCAAGGTGCTGAGCGTCAAGCAGCTCCAGCTCATCGCCCCGCTCAACGTCACCGACGAGACGCGCGCGTTCTACAAGGCGTGCGGCTACGTGGAGGGGGACTCCGGCGTGTTCCGTCACGCCGAGAGCGAGACGCAGCGGTAGCACTGCTTGTGCCGTCCCCCGCTCGCGGGTGGGCGCCCGATTCGCGGGCGCCCTCCCTGCTGGAGCGGACCTGGGAACGGTCAGGCCCCGACTAGCGCTTGAAGCTCGCGATGACGCGGCGCAGGCGCTCGTGGTCCTCTTCGCTCACGTCGATGAAGCGCACGCCGATGGCCTCCGCCTCGTCGCGCACCCAGGCGATGACGCCGGTGAGGTGGAACTCCTCGCCGTCCACCACCATGGCCAGCCGCACCTGAGAGCCGACGTCGTAGGACTTGCGCGTGCGCAGGCACAGTCCGCCCGCGGACAGGTTGAGCGAGTACGCCCGCAGTGCGCGCGCCGCGTCTTCCGCCTGCTCGAAGCGCACCTCGAACCGCGCCGTCACACGCTCGTCGCTGCGACGGTTCAAATACGGGTCTGGCTCCACCGGCCCATCCAACTTCGTGTTCATGCGCACCTTGACCCCCCTCGGTTCTGAATCTGGAAGTGTCGGCTGGTTTCCAGGCCCGGTTCAAGGGGGCCCGTGAGGTGGAACGGCTCGTGTAAGTCCCAGACTACTTCCACGCCAGGAGTTTCCGGATGGCTTCACGTCTCGTGTTGTTGGGTGGTGCCCTGTTGATGGGGCTGTGGGCGGCGGGCTGCGACGACGGAGAGACGATCCGTCCGCCTGATGCGGGGACTACCGTGGATTCCGGGACCGGCGCCAGCGATTCCGGGACTGTCGACGCCGGTGACGGTGGCGGCGGTGGTGGGCGTTCGGACTTCACCTGCAACGTGGTGAAGCAGGACGGCTGTGCGGCGGGACAGAACTGTCTCTACACGGACCTGACGGATGGGGGCACGGGCAGCCGGTGCTTCCCCGGCGCGTGTGATCCGGTGCGCCAGCAGGACTGCCCGGCCGGACAGCGGTGCACCTACGTGGCGCGGGACGGTGGGGACACGCAGCGCCAGTGCGTGGCCGCGGGCACCGGCACCGAGGGCGCGCCGTGCACCCTTGCGTCCGACGCCCCCGCGGGACAGCGCTACGACACGTGCGGCGCGGGCCTGTACTGCAAGGACGACGCGCTGAATGACGGCGGCACCGGCTTCTTCTGCCGCGAGCTGTGCCACGCGACGTCCGACTGCGCCTCCGGGGACTGCAACACCGTGCTGCGGCTGGCCGGCACGGACGAGCTGCCGCTGGTGTGCGGCCCGCCGTCCGCGCGGTGTGATGCGTTCGCGCAGGACTGCGAGGGGCCCCTGGGTTGCTACCCGGCCACCAACGGTCCGGTGTGCGCGGGCCGCGGCACGCTGGCTCCGGGCGCCGCGTGCGAGTTCAGCAACCAGTGTTCACCGGGAAGCACTTGCGCGGTGTCCGACGGCGTCGGCACGTGTCGGACGCTGTGCCGCGTTCCGTCAGGCTCGCCCGCCTGCTCCAGCGGCACCTGCCGGGCCCTCACCAACAACGGCGACGTCGGGGCCTGCGTCCCCTGAGGACGGTTTTTCCCAAGGGGGGCAGGTTCGCCACCCTCCTGGGGAGGGCTTCGGACCGGGTGCCCCGGCCACCCACCCTTGCGGCGGAAGTCGTCCGGCTCCGTTTCCCAGCGCTCGGCACGCATGACTCCCGGGTGATTGGCGCGCCCCTTGAAACATGAGGTCGCCAGGAACGTGAGTCGTGCACATTGTCTTGCGCCGGGAGGCTGATGGCATGGGTTCAAGGATGGCGCTGCGCTGGAGCTGGGTGGGTGCCCTGGGCCTGCTGATGGGCTGTGGCGGCGTGGAGGAACGCGGTGCGGATCCGACCTTCGGTGCCGGCAGCACGGACGCGGAGGTCACCGCGCCCGCGTCCTCCGTGGAGGCGGCGCCCACGCTGACGCTGCACGATGACCGCAAGGTGCAGGGAACTCCGCCCGTGGCGCCCCCGCCCATCGCGTTCCAGCCAGGCTTCCACCAGGCGCTGCGCGAGCCCGCGTTCGCGGGAAGCCTCACCACGTACCGCATGCGCGTTCCCGTGGGGCGCGCGGGCAGTCGGGTGCGCATCACCTTCCGTTCGGGTGACGGAACGTTCACGTTGAAGCGGGCCACGGTGGCGCAGGCGGGCGCCAACGGCGCGCTGGCCTCCACGCCGGTGTCCCTGACCTTCAACGGTCAGCCGGGCTTCACCGCCAACGCCCGCACCCTGGTGACGTCGGATCCCGTGGCGTTCCCGGTGGGATTCCGGGACGAGGTGGCGATCTCCTTCGAAGCCACGGGCGCCCTGGCGGTCAGCCTCATCGAGTCGTTCCCGGGCAGCTTCATGCGCACCGGTTCGTACGCGACGACGCAGGCCGCGCTGGGCGGACAGGCGTGGGAGTTCGCGACGGCCGTGGCGACGGTGGACGTGGAGGGCCCGCCGGGCCGGGCCTTCGTGGCCATCGGCGACAGCATCACCGAGGGCTACTACGACACGAAGAACGACACGCGCAACGCGTGGCCGGCCCTGGTGGAGAAGGAGCTCGGGGTGCCGGTGGTGAACTCGGGCGCGTCCGGCCAGGGCTTCTGGGACGCGAACCTCCAGCTGCCGCAGGAGGTGCTCGCGATGCAGGGCTTCACCGACTGCATCGTGCTGCTGGGCACCAACGACCTGGCCTCCGAAGGCATCACGGTGGCGAAGCTGGAGCAGCGGATGAACCAGCTGTTTGATCAGCTCCAACCCCGGTGCCGGCTGTGGGTGAGCACGCTCCTGCCCAAGGAGAAGACGAACTACGGCAGCTACGACGTGGTGAAGGCGCAGCGCAAGGAATTCAACGCGTGGATCCGCACCCAGACGCGCGCGGAGGTCATCGACCTGGAGGCCGTGACGCGGCAGCCGGGCAACGTGGACCTGTTCCTGGACGGCCTGGAGGTGGACCAGATCCATCCGTCCAAGGAAGGCCACCGGGTGATGGCCGCCGAGGTGGTGCGCGTGCTCAAGGAAAAGGGCGGCCTGTAGGCCAGGGGCGACGGGCTCCGCCTGGAATCGACCGGGCGGATTTGAATAGGTTCGGGCGCCAGGCGTCCGAGCGTCACCGCCGTCTCGCTTCCCTCCCGGAGCCCTCCCCATGCGCGCCCTGTCCGCCAGCCTCGTCGTCGCCTGCCTCGCCCTGCCCTCGCTCGTCCACGCGTCCTCGCTGCGCTGCGACAACAAGCTCGTGTCCGAGGGCGCGTCCACGGACGACGCGCTGATCAAGTGCGGCGAGCCCATGTCCCGGCGGACGCGCACCGAGTACGCCAGCACCCGGTACAAGCAGAAGACGGCCCACGAAGAGGTCTCCACGGAGGTGGGGAGATCGTCCACCATCGAGGAGTGGACCTACAACTTCGGCCCCCACCGGCTCATGCAGGTCGCCATCTTCCGCGACGGCCGGCTGGTGGACGTGCGCAGCGGCAACTACGGCAGCGAACTCCCCGAGAAGAAGACCCCCTAGAGCGGGCCCAGGTGCTGCTCCAGGGACTGGCGCATGAACGCCGGCCGCTGCCGCGCCGTTTCGCGGATCTCCTCCACGTTCACGCGCCACGCCTCCACGGAGGCCGGCTGGAGCCAGCGGCCCACGTGCGCGGGCAGCTCCGGCGCCAGCTGCTCCGCCACCGCGTCCACGTACGCCGCCACCCGCTCCGGGGCGAAGGTGTGCTCCAGGTGCCAGAGGAAGCGCTCGACGAACCGGGCCTTGAACTGCGGGGCCTGGAGCAGGCTTCGCAGGAGGAGCGTCGAAGCCTCCAGTGAAGGGTCCTCCAGCACGCGCCCCAGGCTGTCGAAGGCGGGCTCCGGCCGGAGGGCGAAATCCAGGTCGTACACGAGCCAGCGCCAGCGACCGTCCTGCCCGTGGGGCGCGTCCGGCACGACCGTCTTCGTGCGCAGCCGCCAGAACTTCACGTTGTTCTGCGGCCAGTCCTGGTTGCCCAGGTAGAGCTGCGCCACCTGGTAGTCGATGAAGTCCTCCACGTCGATCCGCGCTTCCACGTGGGCGTAGTGCTCCGGCACCGCCAGGTCGTGCGTTCGCACGTAGTCGATGAGCTCCTGGTAGGGCGCGGCGTCCCCCTCCTCCCCCACGTCCAGTTCACCCTCGCGCTCCAGGATGACGACCTTCTTGCGGTCCACGCCGTAGTGGGACGCGAGGTAGTACTCGTCGTAGCGCTCACGCAGCTCGTGCAGGCCCCAGTACTCACCGTCGAGGAACACGAGCGTGGGACGGCAGGCCTGGAGCGCCAGCCGCGTCTGGGCGAGCAGGTTCTGCAGCGCGCAGTCGCGCAGCCGCGACTGTCCTTGATCCTGCCCGGACGCGCGCACCAGCAGCCGCGTGAAGTCCGTCACCGGCGAGCCGGGAAACACCGGGCCCGAGAACGTCTTCGGGCCGTAGTCCTCCTTGGCATACAGCCGCAGGCTCTTCTGCGGCAGCACGGCGCTGCCGGAGCCATGGATGCGCACGCCCGCGTCCTGCGCGAGCACGCGCGCGCCCGAGGTCTCGAACCACTCCACGTGGACGGGACGCTCCCATTCCTTGCCGTCCTGCGCGTAGTTGCCCGCGCCCGGGTCGTCGGGGCTCGCCTCGGACAGGCGCCCGGGGACGTAGATGCCCCGGTCCCTGTCGAAGAAGTTCGCCGCGTCGGTGACGAGCGACAGCACCGGCAGCGTGTACGGCGCCCGGCCAATGAGGAACGTGCGCGTGCGCACCGGGCCCACCGGCTCCGCGCCCCGGTACTGCTGGAAGCGCACCACGGAGGCCTGGGGCACCTCTTCCGCGGGCGCGACCCACCGCAGGCCCTCGGGCACGGCGGTGGAGCTCGTGGGGATGAAGGCCCACTTCACGGGCGGAGCGGAGCGGGCCAGCAACGCGATGGGCCCGGTGTAGAGCGGGGACGCGGGCGTGGGCGTGGAGCCGTCCCGCGTGAAGTACGTCCGCAGGCCGCGCGCCGTGGGCAGCGACAGCAGCGTCTCCGGTTGGTACAGCCCCGGCCGCGCGTCGAACGCGAGGTGCTGGAAGTCGATGCGGGCACTCGCCGTGCCGCCCAGCGGATCCCTGGCCACGACCTCCAACGCCAACGCGCGCCGGCCCGGCCACCAGGGCAGGCTCCAGCGGCCGGCCTCCACATCCGCGAAGCCCAGGAAGCGCCCGTCCTCGTAGACCTCCACCCGGGGCACGCCCGCGTCGCTCCACACCGTGCCGAACAGGCGCTGCGCGTCCGGCTCCTGCCCGTCCAGCGTGATGAACGGCCGCGCGGGCGCGGGCAGCTCCGCCTCCTCCAGCCGGCGCTCCGGCGGGGGCTCACAGGCGGACCCGGAGAGGACGAGGAAACCAACGAGGACGGAGGCGAGCTGACGAAGACCCATGGAGTCCCCGTCCTCTATCAGATAATCGTTTGACCTCACACCGACCTATGACACAGCGCGGTGGAGGCTGCCCACTAGGCGGGGATGGCGGTGCCTTCGAGCAGGCCGTGCTTCTGGAGGAGCGCGGCCAGCGCCGGGGGGGCGAGCATCCAGTCCTCGCGGGTGGGCACCCAGCGCACCGGGGCCTGGGCGGCGGCGAGCCGGGCGTTCACCTCCGCGATCATCGGGGCGAAGGTGGGCTGGGGGATGTCCCAGCTTCCCACCCCGGCGATGATTTCCACGGCGCCGGGCTCCACGCGCACCGCGGGCTGTCCCTGCACCGGCTGCACGGAGAAGCCTGGCAGGTACGGCTGCATGGCGGCGGACAGCCGCTCCAGCAGCGACGGGTCCTCGAAGGGGTGGGCACCGTCGAGGTCGAAGAACGTGGGCAGCTGCGCCTGGAGTTCGTCGCGCAGCGGGTCCTCCCGGCTCTCGCGCCACGCGTGCTCGGCCAGGACGCGGGCCTCGAAGGGGACGCGGATCTCCCAGCGCTCCAGCAGCGCGAGCAGCTCCGCCACGCGCTCCACCTCCTCCCAGGGCGGCTCCACGCGCGTCACCCAGGCCACCTCCGACACCGTCTGCCCCCGGCGGATGCCCGACACCCGGTCGCCCTGGCGCAACTGGAAGGGCGGCGCGTGGGTGAACTCCGGATCCGGATAGAGGGCGGTGTGGAGCATCCCCGGCCCCGCGTCCGGACGCAGGCGTGCGAAGCCGTGCTTCGGGTTGATCTCCTCCACGGTGAACGTCTCCTGGGCCATCCCGCGCGCTCCTGACTGACTTGGGTGAGGCACTTCTCTAACCGGTGTTCCGCATCCCCGCCGCGATGCCGTTGAGGGCCAGGAGCAGCGGCCGGTCGCAGGCCGTGTCCCCGTCGCGCTTGCGCTTGAGCAGCTCCACCTGGAGGAAGGACATGGGGTCCACGTAGGGGTTTCTCAGCGCGATGCTGCGCTGAAGCTGTGGATTGTTGTCCAACAGCTTCCCCTCCCCCGTGAGCGTCTTCACCGCGCGGCGCGTGCGCGTGTGCTCCTGCTGGATGCGCAGCCACAGGGGCCGCGTGGAGGCGGGGGCCAGCTTCGCGTACCGCGCCGCGATGGCCATGTCCGTCTTCGCCAGCACCATGGTCACGTTGTCGATGACCGCGTGGAAGAAGGGCCACTCCTTGTACATGCGCTGGAGCAGCCCAGCGCCCTCGGGCGTGGCCGCGTAGGCCTCCAGCGCCGTGCCCACGCCGTACCAGGCCGGGAGGATGGCGCGCGTCTGCGTCCAGGCGAAGCTCCACGGAATCGCGCGCAGCGTTTCCAGCCCGCCCGCCTTGCGCTTGCTGGGGCGCGAGCCGATGGGCAGCGCCGAAATCTCCTCCACGGGCGTGCCCGTCATGAAGAACTCCACGAAGCGCGGGTCGTCCCACACGAGCGCCCGGTACGCCTTGCGGCCCTCTTCCGCGAGCTGATCAAACGCGGCGCGGAAGGCCGTCTCGTCCTCGGGGGACGGGCGCGGCTGCGCGTCCAGCGTGTGCAGCAGCACCCCGCCCACCACCAGCTCCAGCGTGCGCTGCGCCAGCTCCGGACGGGCGTACTTGTGGTCCATCGCCTCGCCCTGTTCGGTGGCCTTGTAGGCCCCGGCCACCGTGCCCGGCGGCAGCGCGAGGATGGCCGTCTGGGCGGGGCCGCCGCCGCGCGCCACCGTCTCCCCGCGTCCGTGGAACAGGCGCAGGGGCACGTCGTGCTCGTCCGCCACGTGGGTGAGCGCCACCTGCGCGCGGTACAGCGCGGCGCTCGCGGCCAAGAGGCCCACCTCCTTGCCGGAGTCGCTGTAGCCCACCATCACCTCCTGCACGCCCCGGCCCTTCAGGTGCTGGCGGTACTCCGCGTCCGCGAACAGCGTGCGCAGCACCTGGGGCCCTGCGTCCAGCGCGCCCAACTGCTCGAACAGCGGAGCTACGTCCACGGTGGCGCACTGGCGCTCCTTGTCCCAGAGGCCCGCGTGCTTCAGGCACTTGAACGCCGCCAGCACGTCGTCCGCGGTGGAGGCCATGGAGAGGATGAGCGTGCGGCAGACGGACTCGCCGCCCTCGTCCTGGGCCTCGCGCAGCTTCGCCAGCACCGCCAGCAGCCGCGTGCCCCCTTCTGTGGGAGCAGGTCCGCCGTCGAACGAGGCCGCCGCGCTCACCGCGTCCTCCGCGGGCGCGCGCACCTCCAATTCGCCCAGGCCCAGGCCCAGCGCGCGCACGCGCTCGGACATGCGGCGCACCTCGCGCAGGCCCGCGTGTTCGGCGCGCGCCGCGAAGAGCGAACGCTCCAGCACCGCCAGGTCGTCCCCCAGCGCCTCCGGAGAGCGATACGCCTCGGGCGGCAGCTTCGAGGGCCGGCCCTCGCGCCGGGCCAGCACGTGCTCGAGCGCCAGCGACAGGCGCTCCTCCATGAAGCGCAGCTTGCGGCGCCACGGCTCACCCGACGTGCGCGGGCCCTGTGACTTCGCCACGTCCGGCAGCGCCTTCGCGTCCTCCTCCAGCGACCGCTCCAGCTCCTGCGTGGGCCGCGCGTGCCGCTCCGACTGCGACAGCATGCCGCCCAGCAACTCCACGTCGCGCAGGAACAGCCGCAGGCCCCGGGCGCGGTGCGCGCGCAGCGTGTCCTCGAACACCTCCGGCGTCACCAGCGGGTTGCCGTCCATGTCGCCGCCCACCCACGAATGGATGCGCACGGGCGTGTCCAACACGCCCAGCGGTTCGCCGTAGGCGCGCTCGAAGGCCCAGTCCAGCGCCTCCGGCAGCCGGGCCACCGGCTCCGACAGCATCTCCTCCACGTACCAGTGGACGTTCTTCACCTCGTCGCCCACCGTGGGGCGCTCGCGGCGCAGCTCGTCCGTCTGCCAGAGCGCGGTGATCTCCTCGCGCATGGACGCGAGGTTGGCGGCGGACTCGCGCGGGGTGAGCGCCACGCGGTCGCGCTCCTCCAACAGCTGCGCCAGCCGGTAGAGCTTCTCCAGCAGCGTCCTGCGCACCGCCTGCGTCGGGTGCGCGGTGAACGTCAGCGTCACCTTCAGCGTCCCCAGCGTCTCACGCACCTTCTCCGCGCTCACGCCCGCGGCCTTCAGCGTGAGCAGCGACGCCTCCAGCGACCCCTTCTGCGGCCGCGTGGACGTGGGGCTTGCGTGGGCCCGCGCGCGGCGCAGGCGGTGGTGCTGCTCCGCCAGGTTCACCAGCTGGAAGTACACGGAGAAGGCGCGCAGCACCGGCTCCACCTGCTCCGACGGCAGCCGCCGCAGGACGGCCGCCAGCTCCGCCGCCGCCGCCCGCCGCCCCGCCACCGGTCCACGCCGACGCTGGATGGCCAGATGGCGCACCTCTTCTTCCTTCTCGAAGAGCGCCTGCCCCTCCTGTTCAACGAGGACTTCTCCCAACAGCCGGCCCAAGAGCCGGACATCCCGCCGGAGCGGGGGATCCACGGGACGAGTACGCGCCATAGCGACCGGCAACGTAGTCCCCCGACGCAGGGCGCCAACTACCCAATCTTCGGTTTTCGCCCACCCGCCAACGAAGACCCTCTCCGTCCTTGTGGGAATTTTTTAACGTCCCCGTCTTCCATTGCTCACCGTGCTTCCACTAAAACCTCGGTCATCCCGGACCCCACCGGGATCCCTTCGAAGGAGTGGCAATGCGGAAACCCCCGTCATGGCTTGCCTGGAGCCTGCTCGCGATCGCCCCGTCGGCGTACGCCGAGCGTGCCTGGTACGAGAAGCCGCAACCCGACATCGCGCCGCCGTCCGCGGGCCTGCGCAGGCAGGCCACCGAGGACATCTCGGACGATCTGCCACACCGTCTGGGTGAACAGCAGAAGGAGCTGAAGGCCCAGGCCCTTCAGGAGCGCATCGAAGGCCGTGGTCAGGCCGGCAAGGTGCACAAGCTGGGCAACGGCAAGTTCGTGGAGCTGGAGCTGGAGCGCACGGACCGCATCTTCGTCATCCTGGTGGAGTACGGAACGCAGATCCACCCGGTGTTCGGCAACCCCGCCACGAACCCCGGCGGCAACGTGCCGGGCCCGGTGCACAACCTGATTGAAGAGCCGGACCGGGCGGTGGACAACACCACCATCTGGCAGCCGGACTACGACCGCGCGCACTTCGAGAAGCTCTACTTCGACACGACGCCGGGCGCGGACTCGGTGGCGAACTTCTACAAGGCCGCTTCGTCGGGCCGCTACACGGTCAACGGCGCGGTGTCCGAGTGGGTGCGCGTGCCGTACAACGCCGCGCGCTACGGCAACAACCTGTGCGGCTCCTCCAGCTGCTCCAACTCCGTGTGGCCGCTCATCAGCGACGCCATCAAGGTGTGGACGCAGGGCCAGGTGGCCGCCGGCAAGACGCCCGCGGAGATCAAGGCGTACCTGGACACGTTCGACACGTGGGACCGGTATGACTACGACGGCGACGGCAACTTCGACGAGCCGGACGGCTACATCGACCACTTCCAGATCGTCCACGCGGGCGTGGGCGAGGAGACGGGCGGCGGCGCGCAGGGCCCCAACGCGGTGTGGAGCCACCGTTGGTTCGCCTACAGCACGGGCCTGAGCGCGGACGGCACGGGCCCCGCGTACAACCCGAACGGCGGCACCCGCTTCGCCACGAACGTGGACAAGTGGGTGGGCGACTACACCATCCAGCCGGAGAACGGCGGCCTGGGCGTGTTCGCGCACGAGTTCGGCCACGACCTGGGTCTGCCGGACCACTACGACACGACGAACGCGGCGGACAACGGGACGGGCTTCTGGACCATCATGTCCTCGGGCTCGTACCTGAACGACGGCACCACGGACATCGGCAGCCGGCCGGGTGACTTCTTCGCCTGGGACAAGCTGCAGCTGGGCTGGCTGGACCACGCCACCACGACGCACGGCCTGTACTCGTACCACAAGCTGGGCCCGTCCGGCGTGACGTCCCAGAACGCGAAGCAGGCGCTGGTGGTGAACCTGCCCGCGAAGCCCCGTCCGCAGGTCACGGTGGCGCCCATCGAAGGGCAGTTCTCGTGGCAGGGCGGCGCGGGCAACAACCTGGACCGCGTGCTCGTCAAGACGGTGAAGCTGCCGAACAAGACGCCCATCACGTTCACGTTCTCCACGTGGTTCGACATCGAGGAGGACTGGGACTACGCCTACGTCGCGCTCGCGGTGGAGGACGGTCCGTTCGTCAACCTGCCCAGCGCCGTGAGCCGCACGTCGGATCCGTGGGGCAACAACCTGGGCAACGGCATCACCGGCCTGTCCGACGGCTGGGTGCCGCTGTCGTTCGACCTGTCCGCGCACGCGGGCAAGAAGGTCACGCTGAAGATCCGCTACAAGACGGACGGCGCGGAGTTCGGCCGGGGCTTCCTGGTGGACGGCTTCCAGCTGTGGGCGAAGAACAAGTACGTCTTCGGCGACGACGCGGAGAACGGCGACAAGTACTGGGATCAGGCCACGTTCTTCCTGAACGACGGCGCCAACACCTACTACGACAACTACTACCTGGCCGAGTGGCGTCAGTTCCGTGGCTACGACACGGGCCTGGAGACCGGTCCGTACAACTTCGGCTTCAGCGCGGAAGGCCTCATCGACTACGCCGAGCGCTACGCCTACAACCCCGGTCTGCTGATCACGTACTGGGACACGTCCGTGCCGGACAACCGCGTCTCCGTGCACCCGGGCGAGGGCCGCATCCTGCCCATCGACTCGCGCCCGCAGCCCCTGCAGCGCAGCGACGGCCGCTACTGGTCCGGCCGCGTGCAGACGCACGATGCCACCTTCGGCCTGCAGCCCAGCTTCCCGCTGTCGCTCAAGCCCAGTGGCTTCCCGCGCAGCGACTACGTCTCGCAGCCTGCCGTGCCGGTGTTCAACGACCTGAACACCTTCTGGTACGCCACGCAGCCGTACGCCGGCGTGAAGGTCCCCCCCACGGGCACCATCATCGAGGTCCTCAGCGAGAACAAGGCCGGGACCGTGATGCAGGTGCAGGTGCGTCCGGTCGACTGAGGCACCCGCTGAACCGTTGAAACAGGAGGCCGGTCCCGCATCCACGCGGGGCCGGCCTTCGTCGCATGGAGGGGACGCGGTTGCAGGAATCCCGACACCCGGTTCCAGCTCCGGCTCCGAGGGTGTTCCGGGAGCGCTAGCGTGCGCGCCATGGCCGAGTGCCCCGTAGCAGGCCCTTCCTCCCCTTCCCCTCCTCCCGAGCCGCCCTCCGAGGTCGCGCGCACCGTGGCGCTGGAGCCCACGGATCCGCTCTCCGTGCTGAACCAGGCGTTCCGGGACGCGTACGCCGCGCGCCGCGAAGCGGTGTTGTCGCGCATGGGCCCGGTCATCGCGCAGATCGACGACCTGCTCATCCTGCGCAAGGGCGGCCAGCGCTTCGAGGCCCCCGCGCGCACGCGCCGCTACCACGTCTACAAGGTCGTCACCCACGTCCCGCTCGCGCTCCACGTGCTCCTGGCCCCGCTGAAGCAGGCGCTCGACGAGGACACCCGCGTCCGGCTCACCACCCTGCGCGGGCTCATCACCCAGGTGCGTGGCAGCTTCGATTCGCGGGGACTTCCGGCCGAGCACCTGGCCCGGCAGCACCGCGTGCTGGACGCGTCGCTCGCGCTCGTGGAGGCCGTGCTGGCCGCGAACCGCGTGGCGCAGGAGGACCTCTCCGCGTTCATCCACGCCCAGGTGCCGGACCTGATGAAGAACGCGGAGGCCGCGGCGAGGGATCAACTTGAAACGATGCACGCCGCGGTCGAGGGGTGGAAACGGCAGATGACGCCCGACGAGCGCGACCAGCTCCGGGCGGTGGTCGCCGCCTCGCACATGTCACGGCCCGGCAACGTGGCGACGCAGTACTTCGCCGTCACCCTGGGAGAGAACTGGGAGGGCCGCTTCCACGAGGAAGAGCCCCATCCCGGCAAGCGCGTCCTCTCCTCCGAGGCGACGTTCGACGAGGCCGCGGCGTTCTCGCTGCTCGCGACGCACGTGCTGGATGCGCGCACGTCCACCGGCATCTTCGGCGAGGAGACGCGCATGGCCCGGGATCTGCTCGCGGACGCGGCCGAGCACATCCTCGCGGAGATGTTCCAGAAGGCCCCCGCGCCCTAGCCGGCGCGCTCAGACCTGCTGGAGCGGCAGCTCCACCTCGAACGTAGCACCCTCGCCCAGGCTGCTCTCCAGCGACACGCGGCCACCCTCGGCTTCCACGATGGTGCGGGTGAGGTAGAGGCCCAGGCCCAGGCCGCCGTAGTGGCGTTCGGACACCGCGCGGCCGTAGCGCTCGAAGAGGCGGGGACGCTGCTCCGGCGCGATGCCGATGCCCCCATCACGCACCTGGATCCGCGCCACCGCCCCGTCCACCGTGAGCCGCAGGGACACCGGCGTCCCGGCCCCGTACTTGAGCGCGTTGTCCAGGAGGTGATCCAACACCTGGGCCAGCCGCGAGCGGTCGAAACAGCCCTGCACCGACTCCGGGGCCTCCACCGTGAAGTGACAGTGCTCCAGCTCGAAGCGCGGCGCGAACCGCGCGGACACCTCGCCGTCAGGGCCCAGCACCGGCGTCCCCTTCGCGAGCATCCACACGTAGGCGCCATCCGCGCGGCGCAAGCGGTAGCGCGTCGCGAAAGGCTGCTTCGCGGCCACGGCCCGCTCCCAGTCCGCCAGCGCCCCCTCGCGGTCGTCCGGATGCAGGGCCGTGAGCCAGCCCTGCTTCGCGAACGCCTCCGGAGACTGTCCGGTGAAGGCCTCCCAGGACGGCGACACCGGCTTCATGCCCGCGCGGACATCGTAGGACCCGGCAAGCTGCGCCGCCGTCCCGAGCATCAATCGCAGCCGTGCGGACTCCTCGCGCAGCACGGCCAGTTCCTGGCGCAGCCCCGCCTCCACGTCCACGGGCGGGACAAGGCGGCGCGGATCCGGGGATGAGGATGTCATCGTGCTCAGTACACGTTGTACTTGGCGCGGAGCGCTTCGTGCTCCTGCGCGTTGCGCGAGGGGCGGAGGATCCTCTGAGCGTCGTGCAGGTAGTACAAGAAGTCGCTCTTCGTCGGCCGCAGCGCGGCGAGCAGCGAGTCCACCGTCGGTGCGCCAATGGGACCGGGCGGCAGACCGATGCGGGTGCGCGAGTTCCACGGGTCCGACTTGTCGCGCAGCCTCTTGAGGAACTCCTTGCGATCGTTCCACTCCGCCAGCTCGTAGCGGCTCGTCGCGTCCACGCCCAGCGCGAAGCCCTTGTCCACGCGCTTCCAGAGGATGCCCGCGACGAGCGGGCGCTGCGAAGGCATGGGCTCCTCGCGCTCCAGCATGGAGGCCATCACCACGATGTCGTGCAGCGACCGGCCGCTCTTGTCGATCTCCGCCTTGTGCGCGTCGTAGAAGCGGGCGCGGAAGGTGTCCAACTGCCGCTGGATGAAGGCCTCCACCCTGAAGCCCTCCACCACGATGCCGTACGTCTCCGGGTACAGGTAGCCCTCCAGGCCCCGCGTGGGCAGGGGGAACGGCGCGGCGAAGCGCTCCGAGCGGCTGGCCGCGGCGATGTACTCGCCCGGCTTGATGAGGCCCTGGGCCGCGAGCACCTGGTCGGTGTCGCGCAGGCGCCAGCCTTCGATCATCGCGAAGGGCACGTCCTCCGGCAGCGGCGGGCCCTCCAGCGCGGTGGCCAGCTGCTCCACGGAGGCCGTCGGACTCAGCATGAAGCGGCCCGCCTTCACGTTGAGGTTGCCCCGGCGCCACAGGTGGAAGCGCCAGATGCGGGCGTCGTCCAGGAAGCCCTGGGCCTGGAGCTGCTGGCCCAGGGAGCGCGCGGACGCGCCCTTCTTCACGATGAATTCCTTCGGGGTGGCATCCGCCGAGGCGTGCGGCGTCGTGACGGCCTTCTGCGCGTACGAATACACCCCCGCCACGCCCGCGACCGCCAGGACGATGAGCACCAGGAGCGCGACCAGGATCTTCTTCATGGCCGGCAAATTATCACCGGCCCCGACGCTGCCAACGAGAACCGCCCGGCACGCGACCGGACAGGCGGGCGCAAGCGCCCCCTTCTCAACACCCGCTGGCGACGTGGAGCGACAGCTCGCCCGGGGTCAGCACCTCGCAGCCGTCGCGGGTGACGAGCACCGTGTGCTCGAACTGGGCGGACAGGCTGCCGTCCGCCGTCACCACCGTCCACCCGTCCGGCATCAGGCGGATGTCCGGGCGGCCCAGGTTCACCATGGGCTCGATGGTGATCACCATCCCCGAGCGCAGCGTGATGCCCGTCCCCGCCTTGCCCACGTGGGACACGTGCGGCGGGCCATGCATCTGCCGGCCGATGCCGTGGCCTCCGAACTCCTCCACCACGCTGCACCCCTCCGCCTTCGCCAGCGCCATCACCGCCGCGCCAATGTCCCCCAGCCGCGCGCCGTGCCGCACCACCGCCACGCCCGCGTCCCGGCACCGCCGCGCCACGTCCACGACGTGCTTCGCGTCCGAGGACACCTCGCCGATGAGGAACGTGGCGGACGTGTCGCCGTGGAACCCGTCCAGGCACGTCGTCACGTCCACGTTGACGATGTCCCCGGATTTCAGGTGTTCGTCCTGGCGCGGGATGCCATGGCACACCACGTGGTTGCGGCTGGTGCACACCGTGGCGGGAAACCCCTTGTAGCCCAGCTGGCTGGGGGTGCCGCCCCGGCGCGCCGTGTCCTCGCGCACCCAAGCGTCGATGTCCGCCGTCGTCACGCCCGGCTGGAGCTTCCCGGCGACATGCGCCAGCGTGCCGGCCGCCGCGAGTCCCGCGACGCGCAGCCGTTCAACCTCGGTGCCCTTGAAGAGTGGAATGCCCATGGCGGGCAAGGTGGCACCCGCCCCTTCGCAACGTCCAATGCTGTTCTGGCATGGTCCGGCCGCGTGCACCGCGCGCACGTCCCGCGCTAACCTGGGCGCGTGAGCATCACGCACCTCCAGTCCTTCGTCGCGGTGGCCGAAGAGGGCCACGTGGGCCGGGCCGCGCTCCGGCTCCACATCACCCAGCCGCCGCTCAGCCGTCACATCCTCGCGCTGGAGGATGAGCTGGGCACGCCCCTCTTCGAGCGCATCCCCCGGGGCATGCGGCTGCTGCCCACCGGAGAAGCGCTGCTCCACCACGCGCGCCGCATCCTCGCGGAGGTGGACGCGGCGGCGGACACCGTGCGCGCGGCGGCCCGGGACTCCAGGCCGCCCTCGCGCTGACCGCCCCGCCCGTCAGGGCTTCAGGACTTCAGGACTTCAGGTCCACGCGCTCATGCCGCCAATGCGGCGCAGCATCAGGATGGGGCCGTCGTCCATGCGGCGGCCGCGCAAGTCGATTTCCGCGTCGATGACCCAGTCCCCATGGCCCTCCGGGTCCATGATGCGCTGCTGGGCCTCCCACTGACGGGTGCCGGCCTCCTTGAGCTGGGTGTTGGCCGGCTTTCGCGCCTGGGGCGTGAGCACCACCAGCTTGTGCTCCTCGAAGTACGGCGCCATCGCCTGCTCCAGCTTCGGCGCGGTCCACTCGCCCAGGGCGTTGTCCAGCATGCCCAGCGCGTCCAGGTAGCGGCGCTGGCCCAGCGCGCGCAGCAGCCGGTGCAGCTCCTCGCGCACGCGCGCGGCGAAGGCCTTCGGGTCCTCGGTGAGTTCCTTGGGCTTCAGGTCCACCACCGGCTTCGCCTCGACGGGCGCGCCCGGGTTCTTCATCCGCTCCCACTCGTCCAGGAGGCTGGAGTCCACCTGACGCAGCGTCGCGCGCAGGTGGTCGATGATGTCGTCCACCTCCTCGTTGCGGAAGCGCTCCGGCACCGTCTGCGTCAGCGACTTGTAGACGTCCCCCACGTAGCGCAGCAGCACGCCCTCGCTGCGCTGCAGGCCGTACTCCCGCACGTAGTCGTGGAAGGACATGAAGCGCTCGAACATGTCGCGCACGATGGACTTGGGGCGGATGTTCTCCTCGCCCACCCACGGGTGCTTGCGCGCGAAGGCGTTGAAGGTGCCGTAGACGAAGTCGCGGTTGGGCTTGTGCCACTCCAGCTTCTCCAGCTCCTCCATCCGGTCGTCGTACTCCATGCCCTGCGCCTTCATCTCCTGGATCTTCTCGCCCTTGAGCTGGTGCAGCTGCGCGTAGAGCACCACGTCCGGGTTCTCCAGGATGGACTCCACCAGCGTGACGACGTCCAGCGCGTACGTCTCCACCGCCGGATCCAACAGCTCCAGCGTCTCGTGCAGGTACAGCGACAGCGTGTGGTTGAGGCTGAAGTCGCGCTGCAGCTCGCCCGCCACCTCCACCGTGGAGGAGCGGCCCTCCCACTGCACCACCTGCACGATGCCCGCCTCGCGCAGGGTGCGGAAGTACATCGCCGCGTCCTTCAGGAGCTTCTTCTTCGTGTACTCGGAGCTGTGCGAGCGGCGCACCAGCTGCACCAGCCGCTTGTAGCCGCCGCTGCCCTCCGTCTTGTCGCTCTGGAGCAGGTTGAGCAGCAGGCCGTGGCTCACCTCGAAGCGGGACTCCAGGGGCTCCGGCATGCCGTTCTGGAGCCGCTCGAAGGTGCTCTTGTCGTACTGCACGAAGCCCTTCTGCGGCGGCTTCGCCTTGGGCGTCTTCTTCTTGCCCGCGGCCTCCTTGGCCGCCTGCTTGATGTTCTCCACCACGTACTCGGGCGCCTGCGCCACCACGCTGCCCTCGGTGTCGAAGCCCTTGCGGCCCGCGCGTCCGGAAATCTGCTTGAAGTCGCGCACGCTCAGCGTCGTCAGCTTCTCGCCGTTGAACTTGAACAGCTGCGTGAAGAGCACCGTGCGGATGGGGATGTTCACGCCCACGCCCAGCGTGTCCGTGCCGCTGATGACCTTGAGCAGGCCCTGCTGCGCCAGCTTCTCCACCAGCAGTCGGTACTTGGGCAAGAGGCCCGCGTGGTGCATCCCGATGCCGTGGCGCAGGAAGCGCTGGAAGTCCTTGCCGTAGGGCGTGTCGAAGGGCGCGTCCATCAACGCCTGGCGCAGCTCCTCCTTCTCCTCCTTGGTGTTGAAGTCCACCGACATCAGATTTTGCGCCTGCTCGGCCGCGGCGCGCTGCGTGAAGTTCACCAGGTAGATGGGGTACTTCCCGCGCGCGATGAGGTCCTGGATGGTCTCGTGCAGCGCCGCCTCGCGGTAGTCGAAGTCCAGCGGCACGGGGCGCTCGGAGCTTCGCACCGTGGCCACCTCGCGGCCGGTGAGCTGCTCCAGGCTCTGCTCGATGATATGCGTGTCGCCCAACGTCGCGGACATCAGCAGGAACTGCGTCTTCGGCAGCGCCAGCAGCGGAATCTGCCAGGCCGTACCGCGCTCCTTGTCGGAGTAGTAATGGAACTCATCCATCACCACTGCGTCCACGCGCGCGGAGGCGTCGCGCAGCGCGAGGTTCGCCAGGATTTCGGCCGTGCAGCAGAGGATGGGCGCTTCGCGGTTGATGCTCGCGTCGCCCGTCAGCATGCCCACGTTCTCCGGGCCGAAGGCCTTGGAGAGCTGGAAGAACTTCTCGTTCACCAGCGCCTTGATGGGGCACGTGTAGAACGACACCTTGCCCTCGGCCATGGACTTGAAGTGCAGCGCCATGGCCACCAGCGACTTGCCGGAGCCGGTGGGCGTCTTGAGGAACAGGTGCTTGTCGCTCAAGAGCTCCAGGATGGCCTCCTCCTGGGCGGAGTACAGGCTCAACCCGTTGGTGGCCACGTAGCCCACGAAGCGGTTGAGGATCTCATCGGCGTCGAGAGGGGGCTCGCCGGGCTTCGGCAGCAGGGCGGCGAGCGGGGCGCGGGTGTCTTCAGGGGCACTCATCGAGGGCGACTCTAGGGGTTGGCGCCCCAGCTCGCCGTGAAAATCGCGCGTCCCGGGACCGCTTCGCTGGCGGCAGGCGACCTGCCGGCCGTCCCCGGAGTGGGCGCGCTCCGTGGGGGCGGGGTGTGGGCTGCTCCACAGTGGCATCGGCTGGGCCGCTGATGGTCGCCTCGCGAGGCGGTCCCCACCCTGCGTGCTCAATCCTCAGAAGGAGCGGGCCTCATGCGATTGGCAGGGTACTGGTTGGGCGCGGTATTGGCGGGTGCGATGGTGCTGGGCAGCGCGGCGTGCAGTTCCGACGCCGATGACAACGGCGGCAATCCTCCGCCCGAGCTCGAGATCGTCGCGGACGCCGGCACGGTGGTGACGCTCACCGACGCGCAGATCGCCCGCGTGCTGCAGGTGGCGAACGAAGGCGAGGTGATGCTCGGAACCTTCGGCGGGCCCCTCGCCACCGACCCCGCCGTGCGCGACTTCAACAACGCCATGGTCACCGAGCACACCGCCGCGCGGCAGCGGCTGGACGCGTTGCTGCAAAGCCAGGGCATCACGCCCGAGGACAGCCCGCTGAGCCTCCAACTGCAGGATGAAGTGAAGCAGATGCTGGAGATCCTCCAGGGCCCGGATGCGCCCCAGGGCGCCGCGTTCGACCTGGCGCTGATGAGCGCGCAGCTCAACGCGCACGCGCGCACCGCCTTCGTCGGCGACAGCCTCCTGACGCCCCAGGTCACCCTGCCGGCCCTGGTCCAGGAGCTCCAGACCGAGCGGCAGCAGGTCCAGCTTCACATCCAGGAAGCCGAGGAGATCCAGACGCGGCTGCTGCCCGTCCCGTAGGCCTCCCTTCCACGGCGCACGAAACACGTCCCATCCATGAGCCCCGCTGGAGCCTCCCCCGGGAGCCTCCAGCGGGGCTCGCCGTGCTTCAGAAGCCTCCTGCTCCCGGGCAGGCCCAGACACGGCGCGCACAGGCTTTGGGAAAAGGCGGCTTGCCCTCTCAGAACCTGCGAATCCGGATCCACGCACACGACCTGATGGGGAGGATTCGACCCAGGTGCTTTCCAATCATGTCGGCCCGGTTTAGTAGGAAAAAGAACCGCCGATGCAAAAGCCGACCGAACCCACCTCCGTCCAGTCCGAGCCCCTCACCACGGGGCGGATCCTGAACGCCACCTATGAGATCGGCACCGTCCTGGGCAAGGGCGGGATGGGCGCGGTCTTCCTGGCCCGTCACCTGCGCCTGCCGGGCAAGCAGGTGGCCATCAAGGTGCTGCACGGCACGGAGGAGCTGTCGCCGGAGGTGGCGGTGCGCTTCCGGCGCGAGGCGGAGATCGCCTCCCGGCTGGGCCACCCCAACATCGTGGAGGTGCTGGACTTCGACACCCTGGAGGACGGCACGCCCTTCATGGTGATGGAGTACCTGCGCGGCGAGGGCCTGTCGCGCCGGCTGCGCAAGCAGAAGCAGCTTCCGCTGGAGGAGGTCTTCTCCATCTCCCGTCAGATGGGCGCGGCGCTCCAGGCGGCGCACCGCGCGGGCGTGGTGCACCGCGACCTGAAGCCGGGCAACGTGTTCCTCGTGCCGACCGAAGCGGGCGGCGTGGTGAGCGAGCGCGTGAAGCTGCTCGACTTCGGCATCTCCAAGCTCGTCGACTCGCGCACGGTGCAGACGCTGGACTCGGTGCTGATGGGGACGCCGCAGTACATGGCGCCCGAGCAGGCCATGGGCCGCAACAGCGACGTGGACGCGAGGACGGACCTCTTCTCGTTCGGCTGCATGGTCTACGAGATGCTCGCCGGCCAGCCGCCCTACTCCGGCGACAACATCGCGGAGCTCATCTATCAAATCGTCCACCTGGAGCCCGCGCCGCTGCTGACGCTGGCGCCGAACACGCCCCCGCACGTGGTGACAGCCATCAACCGCGCGATGGCCAAGCTCCCCGCGGACCGCTTCCCGGACGTGGGCGCGTTCATCCTGGCCCTGACGGGCAGCCCGCTCCAGACGCTGACGGAAGCGAAGCCCGCGCGCGTGAAGACCGCGGCCCCCGTGTCCACCGCGCCGTCGCGGTCGCCCACGCCGATGCCCCCGTCGCAGGAGCACGTGCCCACCGTGGGCATGCGCCCCCACGCCGGGCAGGACGCGTCCTCGCAAGCACAGGGCCCCCGCACGGAGTCGCTGGCCGCGCAGCCGCTCACCCGCGCCCGGCCGAAGTGGCTGGTGGGCGTGGCCGTGGGCATCGTGGTCATCGCGGCCTTCACCACCGCCTTCTTCTGGCGCGGCGCGGGCACGACCGCGCCCGTCATCGTGCCGGCCACCGTGCAGACGCCCCCCGTGGCCGTCACGCCGCCCGTCGCCGTGGTCACCGCGCCCCCGGAACTGAAGAAGCCGGTCGCGGACCCCGAGCATTCGACCACGCCGGTTCCGGACGCGGATCCGTCGCCTACCGAGCCCCCGGTGACGGACACGCCCGACCCGGCCGTGGGCACCAAGACCAAGGGGGTGCGCGGCCAGCCGCCCGCTGCGTCCCAGACCGTGGAGAAACTCCCCGACAACGTCCGCGAGGACCTGACCGCGGCGCAGCGCGCGCTGGACGCGGGCAACCTGGAAGAAGCACTGCGTCACATCCGCCGCAGCCAGCGCACGAAGATCACCGGCGCGTCGTTCTCGCTGCTCACCCGCGTGTACTGCCAGCAGCATGACCTGGCGAATACGCGGGCCTCATGGACCCGGGTGCCGGCAACGGAGCGTCCCAAGGTCCGACAATACTGTCAGAAGTACGAAATCGACCTCTGAGGTCGTCCCTGGCGCGCGGAGCTGGAAGGCGAGCGCGCCCCCATTCAAGGAGTTCCTGTGAGAGTTCTACTGGCAGTCAGCGTCGTGGCCTTGTCCCTGGGGTGTTCCCGGGGCGTGCGGCTCGACAGCGCGGTGGCGGGCATGAAGCCCGCGACCGGCAAGGTGTATTCCAACGAGGCCGGTGAGCAGGTCACCATCATCCCGCTGGAGCCCAACGACTCGAAGAAGGCGCTGCTGGAGTTCAACGGCACCAAGAGCGAGCTGGACGGCAAGGTCGTCATCGCGAGCGTGGACCGGGACCGCGGCACCGGGTACTGGACGCAGTGGCGCGGCCGCACCCAGCGCTTCGTCACGGTGCACGACCGGGGCGGCTTCGAGGACCTGATCCTCAGCCCCGCGGGCGCCTCTGGTTACACGCACCTGAAGCCGGACACGGGCCGCACCGCGGCGCTGAAGGTGGAGAAGGTCTTCGCGCGCTACGAAGAGGCGGAGGAGGACGGCGACCTGAAGCCCTTCCTCCCCTTCGACCGGAAGTTCTGGACGAACCAGGCGGAGAAGGAGCTGGGTGAGAACCTGGCCGAGGCGAACAAGGCGTGCGGTTCGAAGATGGCCGTCACCATCGCATGGGACACCATCCCGGATCCGATCCTCAACAAGCTGTCCATCCCCAGCTACTGCGTGGGTCCGCTGGAGTCGATGCAGAAGCTGTGCAGCCGCTCCGAAGAGGCGAAGCGCACCATCCAGCAGAAGGTCCAGTCGGTCGAGTGCCGCGTGGACGCCAAGCCGGCGGTGACGCTGGACGCGCAGAAGGTCATCTGGACCGTGTCGGACGGCGATCTGATCCAGGCAGAACCGACCACCACCTTCTTCACCGACAACCTCTAGGCCGGAGCCTCGAACAACATGTCACTTCGACACATGGTCATCGCCCTGGGGTTCGTCATCGCCCCGCAAGCCGCGCTCGCAATGGATCCGCCCTGGGCGCAGGAGAAGCGGCTGCGCGACCGCATGGTGCTGGAGTCCACCCGCGTGTGCACGGACGGCAAGGGCCACTACACGGTCCTCGTCCCCACCACGCCGGAAGCGGACGGCCAGCTCTACTACGGGGACGGCAAGTCCTTCGTCCAGGTCCCCAACGTCAGCAGCAACAGCGAGACGCAGGCGGACTTCTTCGAGCCGCGCTTCTTCAACCCCAAGGCCAACGACAACTTCCGCGGCGTGGACTACCGCGTGATTTCGCGGCTGGCCGTCAGCGAGGACTCGAAGACGTGCACGCTGAGCTGCGGCGACCGCGCCCTGCCCCAGCAGCCGCTGGAGGCGGAGAAGGCGAAGGAGCTGCTGCGCAAGTCCACCTTCGCGCCGAGCCCGATGAAGTTCCAGCCGTACGCGCTGCTGCGGGATGACAAGGGCACGTACTACCTGGTGGAGCGCGGCATCGGCGCGGACAACAAGTCCTTCCGCATCTTCACGGGCCAGCGCGGCCAGGTGAAGCCGCAGAAGATGCTCAACGTCGTCACCGACTCGCAGGGCGAGATCTTCTCCACCCAGGGCGGAGACCTGCGCCTCGTGGTGGACCGCGAGGAGCCGTCCTTCTGGGTGGTGAAGAGCAAGCGCCAGAAGCTGCGCGCGGTGCCCGTGGGCGAGAACCTGCCCTTCATCTACAACGAGCTGGGCGTCTACACGGGCGCGCGGCTGGGCACGCCCTGCGACGACGTGTGATGCCGTAGGGCCTTCAAGCCCCGGGCACGGTCAGCCGAGCACCTTCACGGCCTTGACCATGTCCGGGGCCAGCTCCTCGTTCTCGAGGATGCTGAAGCCCAGCTTCCTGCTGACGGCCTGCATGCCGCGGTTGCGCGTGAGGATGTCCGCGACAATCCGCTGCAGGCCCCAGTCCCGGCCGATGTCCACCAGCCGCCGCAGCAGCTCCGCCCCCAGGCCCTGGCGCTGCGCGGTGTCGCTGACGGTGATGGCGAACTCCGCGTCCTTCGTGCCCCTCAAGCGCGTGAGCCGGCCCACCGCGAGGATCTCCCCTCCATCCTTCAGGTCCGGGGAGCGCCGCTCGGCGACGAGGGCCATCTCCCGCGCGTAGTCGTTGAAGCAGATGCGCGCCAGCCGCTCATGGGCCACGCGCTGGCTCAGCTTCATCAGGCCCGCGTAGCGCATGAACACCGTCTGTTCGGACAGCGCCTGGTGGAACCGCGTCATCGCGGGCTCGTCCTCCGGCCGGATGGGGCGCAGCATGAGCTGCTCACCGCTCTTCAGCGTGAAGAACTGCGCGTACTGGTACGGGTACGGTTCGATGGCCAGCCGGGGCAGCGACGCGGCCGTGGCCTCCGGAGCGTGCAGCACCACGCGGGCATCCAGCGCGATGATGCGCTCGGCGGAGACGAGCAGCGGGTTGATGTCCAGCTCGCGGATGAAGGGCTGCTCCACCACCAGCTGGCTGAAGCGCACCAGCAGCCGCTCCAGCGCGCCCAGGTCCACCGGTGCCCGACCGCGCACGCCCTTGAGCGCGTGGTGGATGCGCGTGCGCTCCATCATCCGCCGCGCCAGCGTGGTGTTGAGGGGCGGCAGGCCCAGGGCCCGGTCCTGGAACACCTCCACCAGCGTGCCGCCCGCGCCAAAGAGCAGCACCGGGCCGAACTGCGCGTCCAGGCTGCTGCCCAGGATGAGCTCGTAGCCGTCCAGCTTCGCCATGGGCTGCACGGTGACGCCGTCGAATGCGTCCGGCAGGCCCCGCTCCACCAGCGCGTCGCGGATGGCCTGGAAGGCCTGGCGCACGCTGGCCTCGTCGCGCAGGTCCAGGCGCACGCCGCCCACGTCCGTCTTGTGCGTCACCGTGAGCGAGTGCAGCTTGAGCACCACCGGGAAGCCCAGCGCGCGGGCCTTCTCCACGGCCGCGTCCTCCGACGTCGCGAGCCACGTCTCCACGGTGGGGATGCCGTAGGCGGCCAACAGCCGCTTGGATTCGTACTCCGACAGGAGCGTGCGGCCGGCGGCGCGGGCCTCGTCGATCAGCGCGCGCGCGACGTCGCGGCCTCCGCCGGTGGGCTCCTCCGCCAGGGTGGGTGTCTCGTAGAGGCCCGCGATGTTGTCCGCGTAGCGCCACATGTAGTTGAAGACGCGGGCCGCGGTGTCCGGGTAGCCGAAGGTCGGGATGCCCGCGTCGTTGAGGATGCGCTCGCCCGCGGCGACCTCGGAGCCGCCCATCCAGCTCGCGAGCACGGGCTTGCCGGGCAGCTTCGCGTAGCCCTTGAGGCGGTCGGCCGTCTTGGTGGGCTCCGTCATGTCCTGCGGGGTGAGGATGACGAGCAGGCCGTCGCTGTTGGGGTCCGCGCCCGTCACCTCCAGGGCCTTCGCGTAGCGCTCACCGTCCGCGTCGCCCAGGATGTCCACCGGGTTGCCGTGACTCCACGGCGGAGGCAGGAACGCGTCCAGCTGCGCGCGCGTGTCGGCGGACAGTGTGGCCAGCTCTCCGCCACCCGCGACGAGCGCGTCCGTGGCGAGCACCGCGGGGCCGCCCGCGTTGGTGAGCAGCGTGAGCCGGCGGCCGGAGGGCCGGGGCTGGCGGGCCAGGACTTCCGCCATGTGGAACAGGTCCTCGATGGAGTCCACGCGCAGCACGCCCGCGCGGCGGAACGCGGCGCTCAGCACCTCGTCGCTTCCGGCCAGCGTGCCGGTGTGGGACGCGGCGGCCTGCGCGGCCTGCGCGGTGCGGCCGGCCTTGATGACGATGATGGGCTTGGTGAGGGCCACCTCGCGCGCGGCGGACAGGAAGGCGCGCGCGTCGCCGATGGACTCCATGTACAGCAGGATGGAGCGCGTCATCGGATCATCGGCCAGGTAGTCGATGAGGTCGCCCCACCCCACGTCCAGCATGGAGCCCACGGACACGAAGGCGCTGAAGCCCACGGACTCGCGCAGGCTCCAGTCCAGGATGGCGGTGAGCAGCGCGCCGGACTGGCTGATGAAGGCCACGTTGCCGGGCCGGGCCATGCCCTTGGCGAACGTGGCGTTGAAGCCGGTGGTGGGGCGCATCAGGCCCAGGCAGTTGGGCCCGATGATGCGCACGTTCCCGGCCTGCGCGATGCGAAGCACCTCCTGCTCCAGCTTCACGCCTTCGGGCCCGGTCTCCTTGAAGCCCGCGGAGATGATGATGGCGCCCCGGACGCCGACCTCCGCGCACTCGCGGATGATGGCCGGGACGGACTTGGCGGGCGTGACGATGACGGCCAGGTCCACGGCCTCCGGCAGGGCGCGCAGCGACGGCCACGCCTTGATGCCGAGCACGTTGGGGCGCTGCGGGTTGACGGGATAGACGGTGCCGCCAAACGGGCTGCTGATGAGGTTCCAGAGCACGGTGCGGCCCACGCTGCCGGCCCGCTCGCTCGCCCCCACCACCGCGACGCTACGGGGCGAGAAGAGGACCTCCAGCGGTTGACGCGTGCGCTGGTGGAGCAGGTCGATGGAGGGGTCCGTCCGTGCCGGGGCCTTGGGGGGGCGCTGCTCGTCCATGGTGCGCTCTTCTTCAGGTGGGGTGGCCGTGCTCCGGCTCAATTTCCGGTCGGACCCCATCGTGCACCAGATGGAGGGAGGAGACCGTCGCGGCGGACGGCCCCTCGTTCTGTATTGGAAGCAGGCGGACGACCGGACGTCCCACGCAGGAGACGTCCGGTGGACCGCGCTTCATCAGCGGGCGAGGCGGCGCCGGAAGCTCAACGCGAGCAGGACGAGCGTGCCCAGCCACGGCGCCCAGCCGGAGCTGCCACCCGAGGAGCAGGCAAGGCCGCCCGACGCATCGTCTTCCTGGAGGCCCTGGCCGCCCGAGGTGCGCCACAAGGCCATGGGGGACACGGTGAACGACGCAGGCGCGGAGAAGCCGCCTCGGTGGCCCTGTGAGTCCACCGCCTCCACGCGCCACGTGTACGTGCCCGGCGACAGCGAACCCGGCAGCGTGAGGGACGTGCCGGCGGCGTTGAGCGAGGCGAGCACGGCCCCGTCGCGGCTCAGCTCCAGGCGGTAGGTGAGGGCATCCCCTTCCGGATCCGTGGACGCGTCCCAGGTGAAGGTGACGTCGCCCGTGCCCAGCACGGTGTTGTCGCCCGGCGTGCGGAGCACGGGGACGGAGGGCGCATGGGGCACCTGCGCCGCGACGGTGGTGGTGACGGTGGCGAGGTTGGAGTTCGTCGTGCCGTCATTCGCGCGGAAGCTGAAGGTGTCCGGGCCTTCGTAGCCCCACTGCGGCGTGTAGATGAGGTGGGGCGCGGTGCCGGACAGCGTGCCGTGCTGGGGCGCCTGCACCACGGCGTACGTCAGCGCGTCTCCGTCCGCGTCGGTGGCCTCCAACGTGAAGGGCACGCCCTGCCCCACCACCGTGGTCAGCGTGGCGCTCCGGGCGACGGGCGCCAGGTTCACGGTGCTCAGGGTGACCGGGACGGGCCAGGACTCCGTGGAGCCATCGCTCGCGCGGTAGGTGAAGGAGTCCGTGCCGACGTATCCCGCGTTGGGCGTGTACGTCAGGTGCGGCGCGCTGCCGGACAGCGTGCCGCGCAGGGGCTGGGTGATGAGGCGGAACGTGAGCGGATCCTGGTCTCCGTCCAGCCCGGCGAGCGTCACCTGCACCGGCTTCGCCTTGGAGGTCGTGACGGAGACCGCCAGGGCCACGGGGATGGCGTTGTTCACCCGGAGGGTGACGGTGCCCGCGCTGGAGTCCGCGACGCCGTCGTTCACGCGGAAGCTGAACGTGTCCAGGCCGCTGTAGCCGGTGGCGGGGGTGTAGACGAGGAACGCGCCCGCGCCGGAGACAGTTCCATGCTGGGGGTTCTGGGCGATGGAATACGCCAGTGAGTCCGAGTCCGCGTCCGTCCCGGACAGGGTGACGGCGACGGGCGTGTTCTTCGGCGTGGAGACGGTGGTGTTGAGCGCGATGGGGACGGCGTTGTCCTCCGTGACGCGCACCATGCGGCCTCCGGTGATGCCCTGCACGGTGACGAGCAGCAGATACTGTCCGGCCGCGACGGTGGGAGCCCGGGCGGAGAACTGCTTGCCGTCCTGCCACGCGGTGACGTTCTTCACCCAGGAGACAGCGCCGCTCTCCACGTTCACCAGCCGGACCAGGGGCGCTTCGCTGGACGAGGAATGGTAGCCGCCGCTGCCGCCATCCGAGACGCCTCGCAGGCGGGTGCCCGTGGCGATGAACGAAGCACCGGGCGACAGGATGCGCGGCGTGTCCAGCGTGGGCCGCGCGGAGGCGAGCGCGGACACGGGGTCGAAGGATTCGACGGCGGCTTGAACCGTGCTGCTGCGTCCGCCAAACACCAGGACTTCACCCGTGGGCATCAGCGTGGCGGTGTGGCCGGTGCGCGCGGCCACCATGGGGGCCAGATAGGCCCAGTTGGCCGTTGAAGCCTCGAAGCGCTCGACACTGTTGTAGTAGCTGTCCGCCCCGCTTTGCCCTCCGGTGATGACGACATCCCCTGAGGCAAGCAGCGTCGCGGTATGGCCCGCGCGGGGAACACCGAGTCGGGTCAGCCGGGCCCAGGTGTTCACCACCGGGTCGTACTGCTCCACTTCGGAGGTCGCCATTCCGCCCGTGGTGAGTCCGCCCACGAGCAGCACCTTGCCGGAGGAGAGAACTGTCGCGGTGTGTTCCTCCCGGGTGGAGGTCATGGTCAGCAGCGCGCCCCAGGTGTCCGTGTTCGGGTCATAGACCTGCGCGGTGTTGAGCGGTGTGTTGCCGTTGTTGCCGCCCGTCACCAGCACCTTGCCGGAAGGCAGCAGCGTGGCGACGTGCGAGACGCGCGGTGAAGCCATGGGGGTCGCCGCGATCCACATCATGCTGCGAGGATCGAAGACCTCCACGCTGGACTGGACGCCGTAGAAGCTTGAGCCACCCGTCACCAGCACCCTGCCGGAGGGCAGCAGGGTCGCGGTATGCCCGACGCGCTCCACGGACATCCGTCCCGCGGGCAACCACTGACCAGGCGCGGGATCGTACAGCTCCGCTTCCGCCACGGGTGCATTGCCATCCGTTCCTCCCGTGACGAGCACCCGACCCGAGGCCAGCAACGTGGCCGTGTGCCGAGCACGAGGCAAGAGCATGAAGCTGGTGCCAGGCCCGTGCCCACCCGCGCGGTCATGAAGTTCCGCGGTCGCGAGGGTTCCCGTGGTGTTCCGACCGCCTGTGACGAGGATTTGTCCGGTGGGCAGCAGCGTGGTGGTGTGATCGACGCGCGGCGTATTTGCCGGAACCTCAGGGGTCCACCGTCCTGAGAACTCCACCACCTCCGGGCTGTTCACGTAGTTGGCTTCAGCCGTGTTGGTTGTCAGGACGTATCCACCCGCGATCAACACCCGCCCTGAGGGCAGCAGGGTCGCCGTGTGATTGCCGCGGGCGGTCTGGAGCGTTCCGGCGGACTGCCAGGTTCCAGTGGAGGGCAGATAGAGTTCGGCAACGGCCGTACCAAGAGCCCAGCCGCCGGACGCACCAGAGGCTCCGCCCGTCACCAGCACGGTTCCATCCGGGAGCAGCGAAGCCGAGTGCCACTTGTGGGCCACGGCCATGCCCCCCGTGGCCTTCCAGCGTCCCGTGATGGGATCATAGAGCTCTGTCGTGGCGATCGACTGGCTGTACCCGCCCGACGAGGTGCCTCCCGCGACCAGGACCTTCCCATCCGGAAGAAGCGTCGCGGAGTGCGCCTGTCGAGAGCTCACCATCGCGCCCGTCTCAGTCCATTGCCTCGTCGCGGGATCGAACAGCTCGGTCACCGCGGTGCTGATGATTCCGCCCGCCACCAGGACCTTCCCTGACGGCAGCAACGTCGCGGTCGCCTCCACCCGAGCCGCGGACATTGCTCCCGCGGGACTCCAGCTTCCGGTCGCGGGCTCGAACACCTCCGAGGAGACGAGAGGTTCGCTCGCGAGGCCCTGGCCCCCGGTGACCAGGACCCGACCGTCACGCAGCAGGGTCGCGGTGTGGAGCACGCGTGCGGTGGTCAGGACATCCGCGGGACTCCACGTCTCGGTCTCCGGGTCGAACAGCTCCGCCGTGGACAGCACCGAACCTGAACGAGTTCCACCCACGATGAGAAGTCGCCCCGAGCCGAGCAACGTCGCGGTGTGCTGAGCACGTGCCTCCGCCATGGGCGCGACGCCCTTCCAGGTCCCTGTCAGCGGATCAAACAGCTCCGCGACGCGGGTGTATCCCGCCGTAGGCACCAGGCCGCCCGCCACCAGCACCTTCCCCGACGGCAGCAGCGTCGCGGTGTGGTACCGATGGGCCAGGGCCATGGAGCCGGTGGACGACCACCCCGGATCCACCACCACGGGCCCCTGCATCCCGCGCAGATCCACGACCATGGCCACGTCCAGGCTGCGGCCCGACAGGCCATAGCGCGCGGGTCCCGTCCCCGGCGCACGCACCGCGCCGTGCAGCCGGACCTCACCGTCGCGGCTCAGGCCCTCCGCGTCCCGCGCCACCAACGAATGCATGCGCAGTCGGGGAACGTCGTGCGCGTCCACGAACTCCAGGTACTCGCCCAGGTCGCGCACCGCGACGATGCCCTCGGGCACCTCCACCGTGTAGCGCACGCGGTGCTCGGCGGCCCCTTCCGGCGCCACGTCGTACTCCTCCACGCGGGACGTCACCCAGCGGCCCGCGCCGTCCAGCGTCCGCGCGCCCACGGGTGCCCAGAAGTGCCGTGCGTCGCCGAGCACCTTCGCCTGCGCGCCCTGCCCTTGTGCCGCATGGCGCCGCACCCGGAACGTCATTCCCCGGGTGCTCACCTCCAGCGTGCCCGTCGCCGTCCCGGGGACGCGCACGCTCAGCGCCGCATCCACCCCTTTCGGCAGCGAATCATCACCGCCGGCCGTCGGCGTCCACTCCGGGAAGTACGCATGCGCCAGCGCGCGGGCCCGGGCCTCCGAAGGCGCCTCCCGCCACGCGCCCACCGCCGCGCTCCGGGCCGCCACCTCCCCCGGGTTCCCACCGAGCCGTGATTCCGAAGTGACTCCCGCCCCCTCTCGCGCGGGAGGCGCCGCGCTGTCGCACGCCGTCAGCCCCAGCAGGAGGCACAGCCCTACGGCCACCGGTCTTCTCATGTCGAGCACGCCTGTCGGTCCAGCGTCGGCCAGGCCGATGCCGGATGGGATGGTGTTGAGCGCCACGGCCCGGCCCTGGCGGCCCCCGTCCAACAGGAGCCATCCATGCCGCGAAGCGCCGGGCCCGCGAGCCGCCACCAAAGGCGGCTCACGACCCGCGCCTCTCGCAAGCGCCGGGCCAGGATCCAACCCATTGGATCCACTGCCCCGCATCCCAGACAGGACCGGTCAGGTCGCACCCAGTCACGCCGTGCCCGGGCGTGACCCTTGCCCGTCCTCGCCTACGACGGGCGCGCCTGCTCCACCACCGGCTTGAGCACCGTGCTCGCGAACTGCGCCAGCGTGGTGGGCGTGGTGGTGTCCTTGGAGCGGGGCTCGGCCGGGTCCATGCGCCCGTCCACGAGGGCCTGGTACATCTCCGCGAACGCATCCGCCATCCACGTCGGCACGCCCGCGTTCGTCATCCCGCTGTGCAGGTCCGCGACCCGCACCTGCACATGCTTCACGGGCCGGCCCAGCGACTGCGTGAGGATGGTGGCCACCTCCGCATAGGTGAGGTCCTTGGGGCCGTGGACGCCCAGGTTCCGGTGGCCCGTCCACGACGCGTCGAGCAGGACCTCGGCCGCCTTGCTGGCGATGTCCGCCACGGCCACCATCGGGAAGGCCTTGTCCGGCGGCGTGGCGGTGTAGAGGGCGCCCGCGTGCGCGATGCCCTGCACGTCCCGCAGCAGGTTCTCCATGAAGAAGCCCGCGCGCAGGCTGGTGACGTGGGGGGCCGCGGCCTTGAAGGCCTCCTCCACCGGCTTGAGCACGGACACCGGGCCGGTGCCGGGGCCGGTCTGCGCGCCCACGCTGGAGAGCACCACCACGCGCTTCACGCCGTGCGCCTTCACCAGCGCCGCGGCCTGCTTGCCCGCGTCCTGCGCCCAGGTGATGAAGTCCGGACGGGCCAGCGGCGGCGACAGCCAGAACAGCGCCTCCGCGCCCTGGAGGGCCGCGTCCAGCGTGGCCTTCTCGTCGATGGAGCCCTGCACCAGCTTCGCGCCCTGCTTCACCAGGTCCGCCACCTTCTCCGGGTTGCGGCTGATGAGGGTCACCTGACGGCCGGCCTTCAGGAGCTTCTCGACGAGGGGACGACCGATGTTGCCATTCGGGGTGTTGATGACGATGGACATGGACTGCCTCCAGCGACAGCGAGATGGCCCAACAGTGCCCCGGCGCCAGTCATGAGGCCACCTCATGGTATGCATTGCCACATGCGCCGCATTCATGAAACCCGGAAGTGGGCTGCCGACGAGGTGGACCTCGCGGGCATCAACCTCAACCTGCTGGTGGCGCTGGACGCGCTGCTGAAGGAGGCGCACGTCACCCGCGCCGCCGCGCGCGTGGGCCTCACCCAGTCCGCGATGAGCCATGCGCTGGGCCAGCTGCGGGAGCTGCTGGACGACGCGCTCCTCATCCGGGGCCGGGGCGGCATGGTGCTGACGCCGCGCGCGGAGCAGCTCGCCGCGCCACTCCGACGGGGGCTGGTGGAGCTCCAGCGCGCGCTGCGCAACGAGCCCGCCTTCGAGCCCGCCACCGCGTCACGCCGCTTCACCGTGGCCACGCGCGACTACTTCGGTTCGGCGCTGCTGCCCTCCGCGCTGGAGCTGCTCGGCCGCGAGGCGCCCGGCGTGGACCTGTCGGTGCAGCACGTGGAGAGCACCACCTACCCGACGCTCCTGGAGAGTGGCGAGGTGGACCTGGTCGTCGTCACGCCACCGGTGGAGTCCGGGCCCGGCCTGCGCCAGCAGAAGCTCTTCACCGAGGACTTCGTCTGCGTGGTGAGAAAGGGCCACCCGCTGGTGCGCAAGACGCTGGACCTGGACACGTACCTGAAGCTGTCCCACGTCCTCATCAGTCCGCGCGGCGACGGCGTGGGCGCGGTGGACCGGGTCCTCGTCCAGCGGGGGCTGCCCCCGCGCCGCATCGCCCTGCGCGTGCCCTACTTCCTCATCGCCCCGCTGGTGGTGACGCGCTCCGACCACGTCCTCACCGCGCCACGCCGCCTCATCGCTGCGTTCAGTGGAGCGTATCCACTCCAGGTGTTTCCCCCGCCCCTGCCCGTGCCCTCCTTCGACATGATCCAGGTCTGGCACGAACGGTTCGACGGTGACCCGGCCCACCAGTGGCTGCGCGGACTCGTCGCGCGCGCCGTGGGGGTGATGCATCCGGGGTCACGAAACACCCGGAGTTCACGACGCGTGCGGCGCACGCCGGGTTCCTGACACTCGGGGGCGGCGATACTGAACGCAAGTGCACAGGTGGGGGAGCATCGCATGGGGGGCATCGTGTAGGGTGCGACCCATGAATCCAGAGAAGCTTGTCTTCGCCCAGACCGTCGACGCGCTGTTCGTCCGAGCGCTGGAGAACCGCCTGACGCCCGCGTGCGTCGAGCACCTGAAGCGGGCGGGGCTGGACCTCGACGCGAAGCTGGAGCGCACCTACACCCTGGAGCAGTGGCGGGAGTTCCTGCGCATCGCGGCCGGCCACGTCTATGGCGGCGTGCCCGCGGAAGCGGCGTACTACTCGCTGGGCGAGCGCTTCATGGATGCCTATTTCGGCACCTTCTTTGGCCGGGCCCTCTTGGGCGTGGGCAAGCTCGCCGGCCCCCGCCGGATGCTGCTGCGCGCGGACCTCGGCTTTCGCGCCGGCAACAACTTCAGTGAAATCAAAATCGTGGAGCGCAGCGCGACGTCGCTGGAGCTGTGGATGAACGACGTGCTGGCGGATCAGCCGACGTTCGCGGCGGGGCTCTTGGCGCGCGCGGTGGCGCTGTGCGGCGGCTGGCGGGTGGTGGCGCTGCCGGAGGAGTTCGACGGCACGGCGGCCACGTTCCACCTGCGCTGGAGTGAAGCGCCGTCCGAGGGGGCGCTCAGCGCCACTGAGGATGGGTCCGCAGGCGACGCTCGACCTCAGGCGTGAGTTCGGCCCCGTGCGGGGCCCGCGAGGACGAGCGCTCCCAGCGTTCGCGCCACCGGGTCCCCAACGGGGAAGCCAGGGATTCGTAGCGGGTCGAGGCCACGGTGGTCTCCCCCTTGGTGCCGGTGGAAGCGCCGGCGCCCACGAAGAACCCGGCGAGCAGCAACGTGACGCGGGTGGGCGTGGCCGCGCTGTAGGTCATCAGCAGCGCCCCCTCCCCGTCCTCGCGGCAGTGCCGGCGCACCCGGGCCAGCACGGACTCGGTCCACATGTCCGGGTTGGATGCGGGGGAGAACGGGTCGAAGAAGACGAGGTCGGCCAGGGGCAGCTCACCGTCCAGGAAGGGCACGGCGTCGCCCAGTTTCAGGGTCCACCGGAGGCCGGGCTCTTCCCAGGTGCCGTCGCGCATGAGGCTTTCGGCGGCGGCGCGGAAGGGCTGGAGGAAGGGGAAGCCCTCGGCGTCCGCGAGGGCGAGGCGCAGCGGGGCCAGGTCCACTTCCAGGCTGACGACGTGCAGCTCCCTGGCGCGCTCGGCGCCCAGCTCGCGGGCACGGGTGAGCGCGGCGACGGCGTTGGTGGCGGCGCCCAGGCCCACGTCGAGGATGACGAGCGGCGGGCCGGGCTGGCGCAGGCGGTCCGCGAGGCGGGGTTGATCCACGTAGAGGCCCAGGGCCTCCTGCCACGGACCCACGGCGGGGTGCATGACCTCGCCGTGTCCCAGGTGGCGCACGGCGCGGTGGCCGTTGCGCAGGGTGACGAGTTCGAAGTCGCCGTCGCGCGGGTTCGATGGGTCGGACTCGGACATGGGGGCGCGGGTTCCTGGCCTGGAAGGGGGCGGGTGCGGAAGGATGGCTGCCTAGCATGACGATTCCAGCGCAGGAACACCGGGGCCGGCTCGACGGGGAGGACGTGCGTTACGGGGAGGCGCCGTTCGAG
>NZ_RAWD01000499.1:0-4624 GCF_003612065.1 Corallococcus sp. CA047B | reverse complement strand
GCCCATGCCCGCCCCCACGGCGTCCGGTGAGTCCCCCGGGCCGCTGCTCTACGCCCTTCCCGCCCGCTACTACGCGGCCAGCGCCGCGAGCGTGCTGGGGCTGCAGTGCCTGCTCTGGTGGGTGACGCGGTGAAGCCCCAGTCCGCTCCACAGGCTCCCGCCGCGCCCGCGCTCGATGCGGCCCCCGCCCTGCTCCAGCAGGTGCGCCGGACCGTGGACACGCGCATCGGGGCCGGGCGCCACGGCCTGGGCCCGCTGCTGGACGACCTGGGCCAGACCCTGGCCCGCCTGCTGCCGGGGCCCGGGGACACGCGGCTGTCGCCGGAGGAGCAGCAGCAGGCGCGCGCGGCGATCGCGGGCACGTTGGACACGCTGGAGGACGTCCTGGAGGCCTTTCACCGCTCGGGGCGCGCCGGGAACGTCATGGGCTGGGGGGAGCGCTGAATCATGGATGTCATCCGCAAACTGACGGCGTTCGTCCCACCGGGGTGGAAGCCGTGGGTGCTGCTCGCCGTGGCGCTGCTGGCGCTGGGCGTGCCGCTGTTCCTGAAGTGGCGCTCGAAGCGGAAGGCCGCGGGGACCGCGACGCCGGACGCGCCCACGCCCCTGGCGAAGAACCGGCTGCGGCAGGTGCGCGAGAAGTTCCTGGCCGGGCTGCCGCTGCGTCACCGCGTGGCGGTGCGCGACCTGCCGGGCGTGGTCGTGCTGGGACCGGCGGGCGCGGGCAAGTCGCGGCTCATCGAGCTGGACCTGGACTGGAAGCGGCAGGCGCGGCAGTTCCTGCCCAGCCTCCTGTCGGATTCGCTGCTCCAGGTGTACCTGGGCGCGGACGCCGTGGCCCAGGAGGTGTCCGCGCAGTTGCTGGAGGACGAGACGCCCCAGGGCCGCGAGGCGCTGCGCCGCCTGTGGAAGGACACCTTTGGCAGCGGCCAGCAGGCGCTGGCGGTGCTGGTGCTGGACGCGCGCTGGCTGTCGGACACGCCGCCGGACGAGGTGCGCCGGGCGGCGCAGCTGCTGCGCGGCAAGCTCAACCTGTTGTCGGAGATCCGCGAGGGCGCGCTGGAGACGCGCGTGTGCCTCACCCACCTGGATGAGCGGGAAGGCTACGCGGACTTCGCGAAGCTCTTGCGCGCGCACCACGTGCCGCTGCGCTTCCCCCTGCCCCCGCCCGGCCAGGAGGGAAGACTGGGCTCGTTGCTCAAGGCGCAGGAGCAGTACCTGGCGCTGGGCCTGACGGCGCTGCCGGTGGAGGCCTTCGAGCGGCTGGAGCGCTTCTATTCGGAAGGCCACGCGCCCTTCGAGGCGCTGTCGCGCTTCGTGACGGCGCTGATGGAGGGCCAGACGTTGGCGTACGCGCCCAGGCTCGCCACGGTGTCGCTGTCGTCCGCGGACAAGGACGCCAGGGATCCGGACGTCCTGTCGGTGTCCGCCGAGGCCAGCACGGCGCGCGCGGTCCATGACCGCTACCTGCACACGCACCTGCGCCGCGCGGTGCTGCTGGGCCTTGCGTGCGCGCTGCCGCTCTTGGCCGCGTACGGGCACTTCGCGTGGAGGCTGGGTCAGGCGCGCACGCGCGTGCAGCGCTTCGAGGAGATGGTCCAGCGCATGCGCGACCAGGGCCAGGAGGTCTCCGGGGCCGCGGTGCAGGAGCCGGTGCTCGCGGCGGGCCAGTCGCTGGACTCGCTGTGGCGGTCCATGAACACGTGGCCGCTGTTGCGCTACAGCTTCACCGGCGCGCGCGAGGATCTGCGCCAGCGCCTGGCCCGGGGCATCCGCGAGGCCCACATCCGGCCCGCCCTGGAGAAGTGCCACCGCCAGCCGGACACGTGCCGTCCGGAGCAGGTCGTCTACCTGCTGGCCACGTTGCACGGCTCGCGCGAGGAGCCGCTGGGGCAGCTGGTGCTCTCCAGCCTGAAGACGCGTCCGAACTGGAGCTTCGTCTCCGAGGACGGCGCGGCCACGCCCGCGGGTGACGCGGCGGCGCTGGAAGCGGGGCGCTCGTGGGTGACGGCGGTGGGCCTGAACGAGTCCCTGGTGGCGGACTACGTCACCATGAGCAACCCGCCGTGGACGGCGCCCGACACGCCCGAGGCGGGCTGGGCGCGCTGGCCCTTTCCGGAGCCGCTCACCCTGGAGGCGCAGCTGACGCCGTGGCAGGCGCACCTGCGCCGGTTGCAGGACCTGATGGCCAACCGGGCCGTGGAGCCGCGCGAACTGGAGCGGCTGGATGCGGACCTGGAGTCCATGCAGGACGAGCGCCGGCGGCTCCAGGCGCTGCTGGACGACAGCGCGCGCTTCGCCAGCCTGCCGCGCGCGCTGGAGCTGCTGGCCGCGTCCGAGGCGCGGGTGGACACGGGCCGCTTCCGGGGCATCCCCTCCACGCTCAAGACGGTGGCGTGGATCAACGACCATCGGGACGTGCTCACGAACGTGCTGCGCATGGAGGAGGAGGCGTACCTGGGGGTGAAGGCGGTGCAGAAGATGAGCGTGGCGGAGCTGCTGGTGCGCGACGGCCTGTGGCTGCCGGGCAACGGCCCCGCGGTGCTCCAGGTGCCGGTGCTCCAGAGCACCTTCGAGTTCCGTCCCAAGGACGGCTCGCGGCTCCTGCACCAGGCGCTGCTGCGCTACCACGAGAAGATGGGGCGCATGCCGTTCGGGGTGGTGACGGGCGAGGAGGCGGTGGCGGCGAGGAGTGGAGCGAGCCTGTCGGCGGACCGGCTGGAGTTCGACACGCGGCTGCGCCCGCTGGTGGACGAGTTCACCACGCGCATCAAGGGTTCGGGGCTGCCCGTGGAGGAGGTGTCGCAGCGCCAGGAGCACGTGCGCCGCAAGGTGAACCAGTTCGCGTTCCAGTACCGCAACCGGCTGTTCCAGCGGGTGTCGGCCTACCGCTTCCAGCCGGTGGTGCCCGCGCTGCTGCCGGAGGAGCTGTCGCGCCTCACCCAGCCCTCCTCGGAGCTGGTGGACATGCTGCGCGACGTGGCGCAGAGCGTGGCGCTGGAGCCGCTGGAGGGGCCCTTCTACGAGTCGCTGCGCAACGCGGTGGCGCCGTTCAAGCCCATCGCCACGGTGATGAAGCCGGACGAGAGCGGCAACTACACGGTGCTCAACCCCTACCGCGCGCTGGTGGCGCAGCTGGCGGACGAACTGAACGCGGCGCCACGCCAGGGCGTAGTGCCCAAGGAGGCGACGGCGTCGCTCACGGGAGGCGCGGCCGCGGACGGTGCCACGACGACGCCCGCCAACGGCGCCGCGCGGCTGCCGGAGCTGCTGACGCCCCTGGGGCGGCTGGCCTTCGCGATGATGCTGGAGGACGACACGTCCTACCTGCACAAGGTGGACGCCTGGCTGGACCAGCAGGGCCTGATTGGCGAGCTGCGCCAGCCCTTCCGCCAGCCCTTCCTCGCGGTGCGCGAGCTGGGGCAGCGGGAGATTGAACGGACGCTGGAGCGGCAGTGGGAAGAGGCCAACGGCCGGTTCCTGCGTCCGCTGCTGGGGCGCTACCCGTTCGCGCCGGACGGGACGCAGGAGGTGGATCCGGGAGACCTGGAGGTGCTGCGCCGGCAGGACGGCGCGTTCTGGGAGTTCGTCACGCGCGTGCTGGCGCCGGTGTGCGAGGAGCGCGGCTCGGAGTGGGTGGCGCGGGGAGCGCTCCAGTCGCGGCTGGCGTTGCCAGGAGGGATGCTGCCCACGCTGGGACGGCTGTCGCGGCTGGCCCGCGTGTTGTGGGACACGGAGGGGCGTCCCCGGCCCTTGCTGTTGCAGGTGATGCCGCTGCCGCTGCCGAAGGCGCCCACGCCGGGCAGCTTCGTGACGTTGGGGTCGCTCAAGTGCGGCAAGACGACCTTCCTGGCCTACAACCAGAGCCCGTCGTGGCAGGAGTTCCCGCTGGCGTGGTGGGACCAGCAGACGGCGTCGCTGATGCTGGAGGTGCGCGCTCCCGCGGACCAGTCGGTGCAGTACGCGTCGCTGGAGAAGTCGCGCTCGGCGTGGAGCTGCTTCCGGCTGTTGGAGTCGTCGCTGTCCACGGAGGACCCGCAGCACCGGCAGTGGTCGCTGCGTGCGCGGGGGGGCGCGTCCACGGACAGGGTGATGGACCTGCGCTTCGGTCTGAAGGGTGAGCCCTGGACACCATTCCGCGAGGTTCCGCGATGAGACTGCTTTTGCGGTGCATTCCAGCGCTCCTGTGTCTCTTGAGCGCATGTCAGCCCAGCACGCTGCACCTGAGCGTGAAGGCGCCCTCGGGCACCAACCAGGGGCGGCCGCTCTACATGTTGGTGCGCAAGGTGGATCCGAAGCAGTTCGCGCTCGAGTCCTACGGCGAGGTGTCCGCGCGCGTCTTCCAGCCGGACGCGGACGTGTTGATGTCCGCGCTCATCTACCCGGGCACGTTGCAGCGCCTGAAGGTGCCGCTGCCGGACGACGCAGCGGTGGCGGTGTCGTTCCTGTTCACCGCGCCGGACGGAACCTGGCAGCAGTTCGTCAACACGCCCACGCCCGGCTCGCTGGACATCGAGCTGCTCGAAGGGCGCATCCGCACGGGCACGCAGCCCGCGGCACCGAAGGACTCGGGAGAAGGCGAACTCCCGAAGCCCCCAGAACCTCCGGCCGCCCCCAAGGCAGC
>NZ_RAWD01000498.1:0-4605 GCF_003612065.1 Corallococcus sp. CA047B | reverse complement strand
AGATGTGTATAAGGAGACAGTGGCTGGAGCGCCTGAAGCCCTACGGCGACGCCGGCTACAACACGCCGCCCAGGCCCTGAGCCTCGGGGTCGGGGCGCGCTGGCGCACTCCAGCGCGCCCTCCCCCACCCTCCGGGAGGGGACGGGTGCCTCGACGCGCCGAGACGTGCGAGGATGGGCCATCGCATGAGCACGAGCGCCGCCCCCATCCTCGGCATCGACTTCGGGACCACCAACACCGCGGCGGCCTTCTTCGACAAGGCAGGAAAGCTGCGGGTGGTGCCCATCGCGGAGAAGAGCCTCACGCTGCCCTCCATCGCGTGGTTCCACGCGGGCGACAAGGCCATCGTCGGCCCCGCGGCCCGGCGGCAGATCATCGACGACCCGCGCCACACCATCTTCGGCGCCAAGCGCTTCCTGGGCCGCCGCTTCCAGTCCGAGTACGTGGCGCGCCACCGGGGCCGCTTCGCCTTCGAGCTGGTGGAGGGGCCGGACGGCTACACCGCCGTGGAGGTGTACGGCAAGGTGACGCCGCTCATCGACGTGGCGCACTTCATCCTCAAGCACATCAACACCCTGGCCACGCACGCGGCCGGGGCCCGCTTCGAGGAGTGCGTGCTCACCGTGCCTGCGCACGCCAACATCCGCCAGCGCGAGGCCATCCGCCACGCCGCGGAGAAGGCCGGCCTGCGCGTGCGCGCCATCGTCAACGAGCCCACCGCCGCGGCGCTCTACTACGCCAACCTGCGCAACCCCGAACAGACGGTGATGGTGTTCGACCTGGGCGGCGGCACCTTCGACGTCACCCTGATGGCGGTGCACAACCGCGTGGTGAAGGTGCTGGCCACCGGCGGCGACGCGTTCCTGGGCGGCGCCAACTTCGACGAACAGATTGTCGAGGCGCTGGTGGAGGACTTCCGCAAGAAGCACGGCATCGACCTGCGCGGCAACAAGGTCGTCATGCAGCGGCTCGTCTTCGCCGCCGAGTCCGCGAAGATGGCGCTGAGCAGCGCCGCGTCCGTGCCCCTGCGCGTGCCGTGCATCACCCAGAAGGACGGCGCCTTCGTGGACTTCAACTACACGCTCACCCGCGAGCAGGTGGAGTCCATCGTGTTCCAGCTCATCGAGCGCACCGCCGCCGCGTGCGACGACGTGCTGGAGAAGGCAGGCATGAAGGCGGAGGCCATCGACGAGCTGGTGATGGTGGGCGGCCAGACGCGCATGCCCGCCATCCGCAAGCGCCTCTCCCACTTCCGCAAGCTGTCGTCGGACAAGGAGGTGCACCCGGAGCTGGGCGTGGCCGTGGGCGCGGCCATCCTGGGACGCAACCTGGCGCGCGGCATCAGCGGCCTGTCGGACGTGGTGCCCATGCCCATTGGCGCCATGGTGCCCGGCGGGGCCCAGCACGAGGTGCTCCCCGCCAACACGCCCGTGCCCGGCACCCGCTCCGTGGTGCTGGAGCTGCCGCAGTGGGCCGGCCCCGTGCCGGTGGCCCTCTTCGAGGCCCTGGACCGCACCACCGTGGAGCGCGAGCTGTTGGGCACCGTGCGCATCGAACCGGACTGGCGCGTGGCCCACCCCGGGCCCACCACGCTGGAGCTGCGCATGGCGCCGGACTTCTCCCTGACCGCGAGCCTCGTCGCGCCGGACGGCCAGCGTCAGCCGCTGACCATCACCGACCCGAACGCGCCCCAGCGGCGCTGACAGGCCCGGCGAGCCGTCAGCCGGTGGCCCGGGACGTCACCGTGCCCCGCAGCTGCTCCAGGAGCTGGCGGCTCTCCTCCAGCGCATCCGCGCAGTGGGCCACCAGCGGCTCCATGCCCTCCAGCACCCGGGCGTCCGCGCGCTGCTCGATGTCCCAGCACAGCGACTCCAGCATGGCCGCCCCGAAGTAGGCCGCGTTGGACTTGAGCGTGTGGGCCGCGCGGGCCAGGTTCTCCAGCTCGCCCTGGGCCAGCGCCGTGCGCGCGTCGTCCATCAGCCGGGGCATGCTCTCCAGCGCCGTGTCGATGAGCTCCGGGAGCATCCGCTCCACCTGCCCATCCAGCGACTGCCACAGCCGCTCCAGCGCGGAAGCCTCCAGCCCCCGGATGCGCGGGGTGCCCACGCGGGGCACCTCCGTGACGCGCGCGTGGGCGGCGGGCAGGGCCCCGGGCTCGCGCGGCAGGCGCTCCCACGCGCGGCGCAGCGCGGAGATGAGCTCCTCCACGCGGATGGGCTTGCTGAGGAAGTCATCCATGCCCGCGTCCAGGCACTCGCGCCGGTCCGCCGTCATCGCGTTGGCCGTCATCGCGATGACCCAGGGCTGCTCGCTGGCCGGCACCTCCGTGCGCAGGTTGCGCGTGGTCTCCAGGCCGTCCATCTCCGGCATCTGCACGTCCATCAGCACGACGTCGTAGCGGACGCGCGCCAGGGCGTGCAGGCCCTCGCGGCCGTTGGACGCCGTGTCCGCCGGGTAGCCCAGCCGGTCCAACACCAGCAGCGCCAGCTTCTGGTTGGTGGGGTTGTCCTCCACCAGCAGGATGCGCAGCGGCATCTGTTCGCCGGGGCGCGCGTTGAACACCGAGCGCTCCCGGGTGGCGAGCGCGGGCACCGGCGGCACCAGCTTCGCGGAGATGAGGTCCTGTGCCAGGCACGTCATCAGCGCGTCGTGCAGCTGCGACGCCTTCACCGGCCGGGGCAGCACCGCGGTGAACATCCCCGGGGGCTGCGCGTCGCGCTGGTCGAACGAGGTGAGCAGCAGCAGCGGCAGCTCGCGCGCGTCGCGCTGCTGACGGATGAGCCCCGCCAGCGTCGGGCCGTCCATCAGCGGCATGCGGTGGTCCAGGATGGCCAGGTCGAACCGGGCCCCCGACTCCAGGCGGGCGAGCGCCTCCGCCCCGGAGCCCACCTCCACGAGGTCCATTCCCCAGGCGGAGAGCTGCCGGCCCAAGAGCTTGCGGTTGATGGCGTTGTCGTCCACCACCAGCACGCGCCGGCCCTGGAGCTTCAGCGGATCCGGGCGCGGGGCGTTGCCGCTGCGCGGGGCCTCGCGCGCCTGGAAGGTGAAGTGGAACGTGGCGCCCCGGCCGGGCACGCCCTCGCTCTCCATCCACAGCCGCCCGCCCATGGCCTCCACCAGCCGCTTGCAGATGGCCAGCCCCAGGCCCGTGCCGCCGAAGCGCCGGGACACCGACTCGTTCAACTGGTTGAAGGGCTGGAACAGGCCCCCGCGCGCGGACTCGGCGATGCCCAGGCCGGTGTCCTGCACCGCGAAGTGCAGCTCGAACGTCGCGCCCGGGGCCAGGGGCTGCCGGGGCGCGTCCACGGAGATGGACACGCCGCCGCGCTCGGTGAACTTCACCGCGTTGCCCACCAGGTTGAGCAGCACCTGCCGCAGCCGCGCGGCGTCACCCACCACGTTGACCGGCGTCTCGTTGCTGACGTGGTAGCCCAGGTCCAGGGACTTCTCGCTGGCGCGCACCGCCAGCAGGTCCATCACGGACTCCACGCACTGGCGCAGGTTGAAGGGCTTCTCCTCCAGCTCGACGCGGCCGGCTTCGATCTTGGAGAAGTCCAGCATGTCGTTGAGCAGCCCCAGCAGCGCATCCCCGCTCTGCCGGATGGTGGACGCGAAGTCGCGCTGCTCGGGCGTCAGCGCCGTGTCCATCAGGAGCCCCGCCATGCCGATGATGGCGTTCATCGGCGTGCGGATTTCATGGCTCACGGTGGCCAGGAACAGGCTCTTGGCCTGGTTGGCGTCCTCCGCGGCCTGACGCGCCCGCTGAAGGTCGGTGACGTCGTGGTAGATGGCGATGAAGCCCAGCGACCGGCCGGCCACCATCACCGGCAGGGCGCGCAGCTCCACGTCCACCACCGTGCCGTCCTTGCGCACGCGCTTCGTCACGACGTGCACGCGGTCCATGCGCAGCACCTCGCGCGACGTCTCCTCGGCCTCCGGACGGATGTCGTCCACGTTGGCCACCAGCTTGAGGATGTTGCGCCCCATCGCCTCCTGCGGCGTGTAGCCGAAGAGCCGCTCCGCCGCGGGGTTCCAGGTGAGGACCTCGAAGGCGCGGCTGATGGTCACGATGGCCACCGGACTGTGGTCCACCACCGCCTCGAAGAACTCCTTCTGCTGCCGGAGGATGGACTCCGCCTCCAGCGTGCCGTCCAGGCCCCGGAGCATCAGCACCCAGCCGCCGTCACCCGGCTGCGGCAGCGCCAGCACCCGCACGGAGTGGGCCGGGCCCGCGTGCCATTCCATCTCCACGGGCGGCCCGCCACCCGGGGGGACGGCCGGCGGCGTCCAACCCGGCAGCACGCGGTCCACCGGCATGCCCACCAGCACGTCGCGGGGGCCCAGCAGCCCCTCCGCGGCACGATTCACGGCCACGACCCGCAGGGTCGGGTCGAGCACGAGCGCACCGTCGCGCATGTGCTCGAACAAGGCCGGATACGCGCTGGGTGGCAGTTCGGGCAACTTCCCCCTCCGTTCAAGAACTGTAGGTCAGTCGAGGCGCCAGTTCCACGCCAACCATGAAAACCATGGAGGTGGGCAGGCGCCGGGATGCTTCCGCTCCCCGGCGGCCACGGGGGATCAGGGGGTTAGGGCGCTTGCTCGGCC
>NZ_RAWD01000497.1:0-4783 GCF_003612065.1 Corallococcus sp. CA047B | reverse complement strand
TTGCTGGACGGGCTGGCGCCGTCGCATCCCTGCCGATGATGAGCGCACGGCACAGCGCCCACGTGGCCTCCGGCAGCCGCGCGGGCGGCGCCAGCCCGTCCAGCAACACGCGCCGCTCGTGCGCCGTCTTGCCCGTGAACACCGGCATGTGTCTGGGATTCGCGGCCGCCAGGCTGAACGTCGCCAGCGCCTCCGCGTCCGCCCCCAGGTCCCTTCCCGCCGCCAGCGCCCGGGCCCAGCCCAGCGCCGCCGCGTTCAGGTCCTCACCGGAGACCTCCACGACCGCCAATCCATGGCGGGCCGCCCACCGGGCCCAGAGCATGTCCCCAGCGTCCGCCGGGCCCTCCAGCACGCTCAGCGTCGCGATGCCTTCTTTCCGGCGCCGGGCCTGCCGGTCCAACGCATCCAGCAGCGCGACATCTCCCGCCAATGGCAAGCCCGCCCCCCCGGAAGTGGTATCGCTTCACCACCTCCTGTGCGTGCAAAGCCTGCTCTGCCAGGTCGGGCGCTGACAAGACCCCCAAAGGAGGTATGGACTTACGGATGGGTTTGACCCGGGTGGGTCTGGAACCGCTCTACCGCGCCTTCTCCTCCAGCGATTCCCGACTCAGGAGCAGCCCCAGCCCCGCCGCCGCGAGCGCGGAAACCATGCCCGTCAGGAAGGGGGTCTGGGTGCCCAATGACGCATACATCCAACCGGTCGCCACCGGCCCTACCGTGCGCGCAAGGCCCCCGCACGACTGCGCCAGACCCAGCACGGCGCCCTGCTGCGACGACGTGGCCACCTGCGAGGCCAGGCTCGAAATCAGCGGCTGCAGGAACCCCATGCCCACGCCCACCAGCACCACGGAGGCCATCATCAGCGGCGCCTGCTGCGACACCGCGAGCCCCGTCATGCCCGACGCCAGGATGAGCGCCCCGGTGATGAGCAGCCGGAACTCCCCCACCTTGCGCGCCAGCGGCCCAATCAGTCCGCCCTGGATGATGAGCCCCAGTCCGCCCACCACCGCGAACGTGTAGCCCACCTCCTTGGAGCCCCAGCCCAGCCGCGACTGCACCACCAGCGCGAACGCCACCTGGAGCGTGGTCATGGACAGGAACACCGCGAAGAACAATCCCAGCACCATCCCCAGGGCCTTGCGCCGGGGGGAGTCCTGCAACGCGGACCAGCGCGTCTGGGATTTCGCCTGGACGCGCGCCTCGGGCGGGTGCGTCTCCGGCATCGCCACCAGCGCGCCCACGAAGCCCACCAGCGCCAGCCCTCCGGCCAGCAGCGGCGGCACCCACGGCCCCAGGCCGGAGAACACCCCGCCCAGCGTGGGCCCCAGCACCATGCCCAGCCCGATGCCCGCGCCGATGCGGCCCATCGACTTCGCGCGCGTCTGCCGCGTCGTCACGTCCGCGATGGCCGCCTGACACGCGGCGATGTTCCCGGACGTCGCCCCCGCCAGGATGCGCGAGGCGAAGAGCAGGGGCAGCATCTTCTCGTAGCTGGCCAGCGCGAACAGCACCATCGCCGCCGCGTTCGCCAGCAGGCTCAGCAGGATGACCGCCCGCCGCCCGTGCCGGTCCGAGTAGCGCCCGAGCAGCGGCGTCGCGAGCAGCTGGGTGAAGGAGAAGCACCCCAGCAGGATGCCCACCATCCGCGCCGAGCCGCCCATGGACTGCACGTAGAAGGGCAGCATCGGGATGACGATGCCGAAGCCCACCAGGTCCAGGAACACGGTGAGGAACACCACCGCCTCCACCCGGCGCAGCAGGCCGGGCGTCGCCTCCCGCGCCGGCGTCACACTCACGCTCTCCGTGACCATCTCAGCCGATTCCTGACGGGGTGATGGGCAGCGAATCCGCGTACGCCCGGAGGATGCGGCCCTCGTCGTAGGTGGCCTTGAAGCCCGTGGCCTCCAGGAAGCGCTTGTTGTCCACCACGATGGGGTATCTCAAATGGTCCGTCGCGCCCACCGACAGCCGGGGGAAGCCCGCCCGTCCCATCAGGAGCGACATGAGGGGCGAGGGCAGCGGCACCGGCGTGCGGCCCGTGCCCTTGATGATGACCGACAGCGGCACGGGAGACGGGCCCGCGACGTTGAAGATGCCGCGCACGCGCTTCTCCAGCGCGAGCTGCAGCGCCGTCACCACGTCCTCCTCCTGCATGACGTGGAACAGCGGATCATAGCCCAGCACCATGGGCACGCGCTTGCCGCGAATCAGGTTCGCGAGCGTGCCCGTGCCCGGCGTGCCCAGCGTGTACACGAGCCGCAGCACCGCGGTGGTGATGTTCGGCAGGCGCCACAGCGCCGTGGCCGCGTACAGGTCCGCGGCCACCAGGTCCGCCAGCTCCGGGATGGCCTCCAGCGCGCGCGGGGGCTCGTCCTCGGAGTGGTACAGCGGCGAGTCCGGCGCCGCGCCGTAGAACGTGTGCCGGCCCACGAAGAGCACCTGCTTCACGCCGTGCGCGGCGCAGTGGTCGAACACCGCCTTGGTGCCGTCCAGGTTGATGCGGCCCCGCTCGCCGCCCCGCACCGTGAAGGCCGTCACCGTGGCCATGTGCACCACCGCGTCCGGCTTCCAGCGGCGGAAGACGTCCTCGGCGGCGCGCTTGCGCACGTCCACCGGGTGCACCTCGATGTCCTTGGGGCCGTCCCGCCACGGGCGGATGTCCAGCCCCGCGACCTGGTGTCCGCTGTCGCGCAGGCGCAGGGCCAGCCTTCGCGCGATGCCGCCGGAGATGCCGGGGATCAACACCTTCATGGCAGCAGCCTCCGGGCGCGGCGCAGGTTGCGCTCGGCGCGGTGGTCCTCGATGAGCCGCGCGATGCTGTCCTTCACCTGGTCCACGTACCCCTGGATGATGTGGTCCTCCTCGTCGCCGGTGCCCTGGAAGACGAGCGGCTCACCGTAATGGATCTCCAGCCCCACTGGCAGCGGCAGCGGCAGGAGGTACGGCGTCAGCGGCACGTACGGCACGCCCAGCAGCTTGCCCAGCGCGTACGCGTTGGTCACCGTGGGGATGGCCGCGCCGCCGCCCAGGAAGGCGAAGGGGATGATGGGCGAGCGCGTCTGGAGCGCCAGCCGGATGAAGCCCGTGCCGAAGTCCACCAGCGAGTAGCGCTCCGTGTAGAGCTTCGCGGTGCCCCGGGCGCCTTCCGGGAAGATCATCAGGAGCCGGTCATCCTCCAGCAGGCGCACGGCGTGCTCGGGCAGGCCGGTGAACTGGCCGGTGCGGCTGGCCCACAGGGAGGCCACCGGGAACTTGTGGATGAAGCGCTCCACCATGCCCTGCGCGAGCCTGGGTGGATCCATCTCCAGCATCGTGGAGGTGAGCACCATCATCCCGTCCACCGCGACGCCGCCGGAGTGGTTGCCCACCAGCATGCCCCGGCCCTTCTTGGGGATGTGTTGCACGCCGGTGCAGCGCACCCGGAAGTAGTTCCGGTAGAGGAAGGCGAAGAACTCCAACGCCAGTTTCAGGTGCTTCTTGGAGATGCCGTACGGGTCGACGCCGTACTCGTTGAAGGGCAGCTCCAACCGCTCCACCCGGGCTGACAGGGACTCGCTCTGGGGCACGGGGCGCACCGTAGCACCGCGCGTGCGCTTTGCACGGGGGCCCCGCGTACCCCATTGTGCTCCCGACACAGGTGCCCTGGAGACCCGGGCACCCCGGGAGGCGCGCACGATGGCGGGGCAGTGGACGGGAATGCTGGAGGGGGCGCTCGCGTGGGCGAAGGCGCTGCCCGAACAGCTCTCCTCGGAGGTCGCGGTGGATGTGGCCGGCCGCCGGGTGCGGCTGTCGCACGCGCGGGTGGAGGCGCTGTCGCGCCAGGTGCTCAAGGGCGTCAAGGCGCTGGAGCTGCGCTCCTGGGACTCCCGGCCCGCCGTGTACGACCTGCGGCTGTCCGTGAAGGGCTGGAGGCTGCGGGTGGAGGCCACCCCGGAGCGCGTGGAGCTGGCCCAGGGACGCTACACGCTGTGGCTGTCCACGCCGGGCCGGGTGGAGCTGGAGGAGTCGCCCGGTGCGTCATCGCTGATGATGGTGGCGCTGCGCACCGGCGCGGGCCGGGCCACGCTCAAGGCCCTGGCCCAGAAGCTGTTGCCGCCGGACCTCCAGTGGGACGGGCAGGTGCTCCGGGTGGAGGGTCGCCTGCCCAGGGACGGCGCGCTGGCCGCCCGGCTCTTCGAAGCCTCGTCCCTGACGATGACCGCGGTGCACGCCCCGGAAGGGCTGTGGCTGTCCGCGGAGGCGTGGCCGGGGCTGCTGGACCTGCTCCAGGCCGCCCTGGATGCCCGGGTGGGCGCTGCCTAGCGGCCCTCGCCGTCCCACACGTTGGCTCGCCCCTCCAGGGGGCCTCGCTGCGGACGGACGATGCAGAAGCGATGCCCGGTGGGCGCCTCCATCACCCACCAGCGCTTCACGTAGGCGACGCGCTTGGCCCCCAGCGCCTCCAGGCGCTCCAGCTCCGCGTCCAGGTCGTCCGACTCGATGTCCAGGTGGATGCGGCTTTCGTGGTCCACCTGCTGGAGGAGGAGCGAGGGCTCGTCGGCCGTCGCCTCCAGCTCGCGGTAGTTGGGCGAGTCCGGATCCACCGGCTTCAGCTTCCGTCCCAGCGCCGCGCTCCAGAAGCGCGCGGACGCTTCGAGGTTGTCGCTCTTGCAGTCGATGACGAAGGTGCTGAGTCGGCTGTGATGCATGGCTTCTCCTGGAGTCCGCGCAGGGGTGCGCCCAAGGGGTGGGGGGAGCCCGGAATACACCGAAAAGCGGGACGTGGGGGCGCAAAGTGAAGGGG
>NZ_RAWD01000496.1:0-4820 GCF_003612065.1 Corallococcus sp. CA047B | reverse complement strand
ACCCCGGCCAACACCCCCACCCACTGCTTCCACCGAGCGCGCCGCATGGTCATAGCGGAGGGTTACCCCGCATCCGGCGTGGCGGCGGCCGGCGGCGGCGCCGGCGTGGGCACCTTCACGCCTTCGGAGGCCAGCACCGCCATGCGCTCGGTGGCCTGACGGGCCGCGGCGCTGTTCGGGTGGTCGGTGGGGATCTTCGACAGCACCTGCGCGGCGTCGTCCTTCTTGCCCTGAAGGATCAGCATGCGCGCCTTGTGGTACTGGCCCATGCCGGCCAGGTACTCGCCCGCGTCCGCCTTCTCCATCTGTTCGAAGGAGGTGATGGCGTTGGCGAAGTCACCCTTGGCCTCATAGGCGTAGCCCTGACCCTCCAGGGCGCCCGCGCGCAGGGCGTCGTTCTCCGGCACGCCCTTGAGGAACGTGGCCAGGGACGCCAGCGAGTCGTCGTACCTGCCCAGCCGGAACTCGGCCTTCGCCTGCGCCAGGGCCGCCGTCGTGGCCGCGCGCGTGCCGTCGTGCTCCTTGCGGAAGGCCGACAGCGAGCGGACGATCTCCTCGTCCCGGGCCTGCACCGTCGCGAACGGGGGCTCCGTGGACGTGGGGTCCGCGGGGTCCACGCCCGTCACGGGGCGATCCAGCACGGTGAGCGTCTGGCCGAACTGCATGGAGGCCGTCTCCTCGCCGCGCTTGGAGACCTCGCTGGCGATGGCGGCACCCACCGCGCCCAGCACCAGGACACCGGCACCAATGGCGAGGAACTTCTGGCGCTGCATCAGCCAGTCGCGCGCGTCCGCTCCCGCCTTCTGGAAGGCGTCCGGCTGACGAAGCTCCTGCTGGCGAATCTTCTCGGTCTTCTGCTGGGCCACGGTGAGGGGACCTCTCTCGGCTCGACGGTGCTCTTCGCTTGCGAAAGCGGCGCACTGTAAAGAGCGCCCGCTGGGAGTGTCAACGAACGTGCGCGGTCAGTCGCGCCCCGCCCGCTTCCCGCCCTTGCCCTTGTTGGCCAGGTTCGGGTTCTTGCGCGCCTCGCGCTTGGCCTTGCCCGGGCGCTCGCGGAAGAGCAGCCGGATGGGCACGCGCAGATCGAACGTCTTGCGGATCTGGTTGGTGATGTAGCGCTTGTACATGTCCGGCACGCCTTCCGGCGCGTTGCACGTGAGCGCGAACGTCGGCGGCGCCGCCGCCACCTGGGCGATGTAGTACAGGCGCAGCGGCTTGCTCTTCACGATGGGCGCCGGGTTGTTGTCCACCATGTAGTCCAGCAGCCGGTTGAGCTGCGGCGTGGGGGCCCGGAAGCGGAACTGCTTGGCCAGCTCCACCGCCACGTCCACCACCTTCTCCACCTTGGAGCCATGGAGGGCGGACGTGAAGATGACCGGCGCGTAGCCCACGAACTTCAGGGCGATCTTCAGGTCGTCACGGAACGCGTCCTGCTTGCGCTTGTCCTCCGCGATGAGGTCCCACTTGTTCACCACGATGACCAGCGCGCGGCCGCGGTCCATGGACAGGCCCGCCAGCTTCGCGTCCTGATCCACGGCCGGTTCGGTGGCGTCCATCAGGAGCACCGCCACGTCACTGCGCTCCAGCACCTTGAGCGCCGCGATGACGGAGTACTGCTCCACCTGGTGCGCGATGGTCTTCTTGCGCCGGATGCCCGCGGTGTCCGTGAGGATGAGCTCGTTGCCCTTGTACGTCACCTCGGAGTCGATGGGGTCGCGCGTGGTGCCAGCGATCTCGCTGACGACGACGCGCTTCTCCTTGAGGATGGCGTTGACCAGGGTGCTCTTGCCCACGTTGGGCCGGCCGATGATGGCGACGCGGATCTTCCCGTCGTCGGGGGGCGCCTCGGCGTCCTCGCCCTCCACCTTCGGGGCGAGCTTCGCCACGACGGAGTCCATCAGGCTGCCCATGCCCAGGTTGTGCTCGGCGGAGATGCCCTGCACGTCGCCCAGGCCCAGGCGGAAGAACTCGCCCGCCAGCGACTGCATCAGCCCCGTCTCGTTGTCGAGCTTGTTGGCCGCGACGACCACGGGCTTGCCGCTCTTGCGCAGGTAGTTGGCGACGGCCTCGTCCGCGGTGGACATGCCCACGCGGGCGTCGACGACGAAGATGATGACGTCGCACTCCTCCACGGCGAACTGCGCCTGCTCGCGCACCTGCTTGAGCAGCGAGTCCTTCTCACCGGGGACGAAGCCGCCCGTGTCGATGAGCGTGAAGATCCGGCCTTCCCAGTCCGCGTCGGCGTAGTGCCGGTCGCGGGTGACGCCCGGCTCGTCCTGCACGAGCGCGACGCGGCGGCCCACCAGGCGGTTGAACAGCGTGCTCTTGCCCACGTTGGGGCGACCGACAATGGCGACCAGCGGCTTCATGGAGTCTCTTTCGACAGCGACGGCAACAACGGCGACAACAAGAACAGCGACCACACGAACGACGACGGCCGCATCACTCGTAACCCAGCTTCCGCAGGCCCGCGGCGCGCTCGCTCCACCGGGCCTCCACGCGCACGCGCAGGTCCAGGTACACGTGCGCGCCCAGCAGGCGCTGCACCGACTTGCGAGCGTCCGTGCCGATGAGCTTCAGCATCTGCCCCTGCTTGCCAATCAGGATGGCCTTCTGGCTGTCGCGCTCCACGTAGATGGACGCCGCGATGCGGATGAGGCCGCCCAGCTGGCCCGGGGGCGTGCCGGGGCGCGGCTCGCGCTCGGATTCGTCGAACACGTCCACCAGCACCGCGGTGGAGTATGGAATCTCCTGCCGGCAGTGCCGCAGCACCTGCTCGCGGATGTACTCGGCCACCAGCACGCGCTCCTGCTGGTCGGTGAGCATGTCCTCTGCGAAGAGCGGCTCGCCCTCCGGCAGGTGTCCCAGCACCACCTGGAACAGGTGCTCCACGCCGTCTTTTTCCCGGGCGGAGATGGGCACCACCTCCGCGAAGGGGAACTGCTCGCCGTACAGCGAGATCAGCGGCAGGAGCTTCTCCTTCGGGATGGCGTCGATCTTGTTGATGACCAGGAAGGTGGGCTTGCCCACCTTCTGCAGCCGCTCGAGGATGGCGCGGTTGCCCGGCGTCACGTCGATGGTTTCACCGGCCGGCGGCTCGATGAGGAAGAGGACCAAGTCCACTTCCTCGGCCGCGGAGAGGGCGGCCTCCACCATGTAGCGGTTGAGCTCTCCCTTGGCCTGATGGATGCCGGGCGTGTCGAGGAAGGCCACCTGCCCCTCCGGACGCGTCACCACGCCCAGGATGCGGTTGCGGGTGGTCTGCGGCTTGGGCGAGACGATGGCGATCTTCTCGCCCGTGAGCGCGTTGAGCAACGTGCTCTTGCCCACGTTGGGCCGGCCGATGAGCGCGGCGAAGCCGGCGCGAGGTTTCTTCTGCGAGGACTGGGAGGCCATACTTCCGGAGATGATCAGTGGGCCTTCCGACTGCTGCGGGAAGGCCCCGGGGAAACGACGGTACCGCGAAGAACGGGGCGACGAGGGGCTGCTTAGGGCCGCGCCGTGGAGATGGTCAACGTCTGGATGCGCACGTCCCGGCGGGGACGGTCGTTCGAGTCCTTGGGAAGCTCGTTGGCGATGCGGTCCACCACGTCCTGCCCTTCCACCACCTCGCCGAAGATGGTGTGTCGGTTGTTGAGGTGGGGGGTGGGTGCCGCGGTGATGAAGAACTGACTGCCGTTGGTGTTGGGGCCCGTGTTGCCCATGGCCAGAACACCCTTCTTGTCGAAACGCCGGTCGCTCAGGAACTCATCCTCGAACCGGAAGCCGGGCCCGCCGTTGCCACGGCTGCTCGGATCCCCGCCCTGGATCATGAAGTCCTTGATGCACCGGAAGATGAGCGTCCCGTCGTAGAGCGGGCGGCCGTGCATGACCGCGCTGGTGATGGGGTGCTTCCACTCCTTCTCGCCCGTGGCGAGCCCAACGAAGTTCTCCACCGTCTTCGGCGCATCCCGGGAGAACAGGCGCACGACGATGCGGCCCTCGGTCGTGTCCAGGGTGCCGTACAGGTCCTCGCCCTTCTGGGCCAGCGCCATGAAGCTCACGGTGCGGGGCTCGGGGCGGCGGGGGCGTCCGCGGGGACCTTCTTCTTCACCGCGGCCTTGGCGGCGTCCTTCGCGGCGGCCGGGGCCTTGGCCGCCGGGACGCCCTTGGGCGCCTTGTCGCTCAGCGTGACGCCAATGAGGATGACCGGCGTCTGGGGCCGGTCCTGCGCGCTGCGGGGCACGTTGGAGATCTTCTCCACCACGTCGTAGCCGGAGACGACCTCGCCGAAGATGGTGTGCCGGCCGGTGAGGTGCGCGGGCGTGGAGGTGGTGATGAAGAACTGGCTGCCGTTGGTGTTCCGGCCCGCGTTGGCCATGGCCAGGATGCCCGGCTTGTCGAAGCTGCGGCCGCTCTGGAATTCATCCTCGAAGCGGTAGCCCGGGTCGCCATTGCCGGTGCCGGTGGGGTCGCCACCTTGAATCATGAAGCCCGGGATGACGCGGTGGAACACGCTGCCCGAGTACAGGGGGCGGTTCACTTCCTGGCCCGTGAGGGGATCCGTCCAGCGCTTCTCACCCGTGGCCAGCCCGACGAAGTTCTCTACCGTCTTGGGCGCGTCCTTGGGGAAGAGCCGCACGATGACGGTGCCCTGGTTCGTCTTCAGGGTCGCGTAGAGGTCCTTGCCGGCCTGGACCTTCTTCGTCCAGGGGCCCACCTTCGCGCTCGAAGCCGGCTCGGCGGCCAGGACTCCGACAGCGAAAAGGGCCACGGTGATACCGAGAAGACGGTGCATACGGGACGGCCTCCAGGGCACGAAAGCGCGGACCCTACCCCCC
>NZ_RAWD01000495.1:0-4846 GCF_003612065.1 Corallococcus sp. CA047B | reverse complement strand
CATGAAACGTGCGGAGATGGGAAACACCCCCCGCACCAACCGTCCTTGCGGGGCGTGTTTCCCATCTCCGCACGTTTCATGATTCCCTGCGGGAATGGGATTAGTCGGGTTAATGGATGATTTACCGGCGATACGAAATTACCGTAATTTTCCACTTAGACTTGACTCGCACCGGGGGTCCGGCCGCATAACGTCCCAATCCTTTTCAGGAGCATTGGGATGACGAGTCATCGGGCCATGCCAGTTCGTTGGTGGTTGGGTTTGACCCTCGCGGTGATGCTGGGTGCGTGCGACTTCGGCGGGCGCAAGGTGCCCGAGATTCCGCCCGCGCCTCCCGACGCTCCCCAGCAGGTCATCGCGCAGCCGGGGGATGCCTCCGCGCTGGTGACGTGGTCGGTGCCTCCGAGCGACGGTGGCAGCCCGCTCATGTACTACGTGGTCCGGTGCGTGCCCGAGTGCGGTGGCGCGCTGGTGAGGGCGCCCGACACGCAGGCCACCATCCTGGGCCTCAACAACGGCTTCACCTACGTGTTCAAGGTCGCGGCGGTGAACGCGATGGGCGAGGGCCAGGCTTCCGTGGAGACGGACCTGGTGACGCCGCTCGCGGGCATGAGCATCCCGAACCCCACGGTGCCGGGACAGCCGCGCGCGGTGGTTCCCACGGCGGGCAATGGACAGGCGTACGTGAGCTGGGTGGTCCCGGCCAGCTTTGGCGGCCGTCCGCTGTCGTACTTCAAGGTGACGGCGGAGCCCGGGGGCACCACGAAGACGGTGTCCGCGCCGGTGTCGGGAACGCTCATCGAGGGGCTCGACAATGGCACCGGGTACACCTTCACCGTCACGGCGGCCAACGAGCTGGGCGAGGGTCCTTCGGTGCGCACGACGATGGCGGTGACGCCGCGTCCCGGGGGAGCCCCGACGAACTGGGTGATGGGCTATTGGGTGGGCTACCAGCGCGACCTGTATCCGGTGGACGCGGTGGACATGTCCCTGCTCACGCACGTGGTGGTGGGCCGCATCCGCCCGCGCATCGACGGCACGCTCTACACGGACTTCGACGTCTCCTCGCTCGAAGGCCCCCTGCTCGCGAAGGCGCTGGCGCAGCGGGCGCACAAGGCCGGGAAGAAGGCGCTGCTGATGCTGGGCGGCATGGGCGAGTACGACGGCTTCAAGGGCGCGACGGAGACGGTGGAGAAGCGCCGCAACTTCGTGGCGAACATCATCAAGGTCATGCGCGAGCTGGAGTTCGACGGCATCGACGTGGACTGGGAGCCCATCCTCCTGCCGCAGGACGGCCCGCCGCTCTTGGCGCTGCTGGACGAGCTGCGCGCCGCGGATGAGAAGATCATCATCACGGTGCCCATCGGCTGGGTGAACTCCAACTTCACGCTGGGCAAGATGGACGCGGACTTCCACCGGGAGCTGGCGGCCCGCGTCGATCAGATGAACGTGATGGCCTACAAGATGAGCGGGCACTGGGGGCAGTGGGAGAGCTGGCACTCCAGCGCGCTGTTCGCGGAGAGCCCCGGCCACCCCAGCTCCGTCGCCAGCTCCGTGAAGGCCTTCCTGGACGCGGGCGTCCCGCCCCAGCGCATGGGCGTGGGCATCGGCTTCTTCGGCACCTGCTGGAAGGGCGTCACGGAGCCGGGCACGCCCCTGGACGGGCGGGACGACGTGCAGGAGGAGCAGAGCGACAACGCGATGAGCTACGCCAACATCCAGACGCTCTACTACAAGCCGGAGGCCTACCGCTGGGACGCGGCGGCCAAGGCGCCCTACCTCTCCTTCCCCACCGCGTTCGGCCCGCAGGCGTGCAACTACATCTCCTACGAGGACATCCCGTCCGTGTCGGAGAAGGGCCGCTGGGCCCGTGAGCTGGGCCTGGGCGGCGGCATCATCTGGACCATCAACCAGGGCCACTTCCGACAGGCCCCGGCGGGTGAGAGGGATCCGCTGCTGAAGGCCGTGCACACGGCCTTCCTCAAGCCCTAGACGTAGCGCGCTTCGAACAGCTGGCGCAGCGACGGTTCGGTGCGCAAGAGCTCCAGCGTGAGGGTCGCGTGGCCGGGGACGTAGCCATTGCCCACGATCATGGTGACGTCCTTGCCCACGCCCTCCGCGCCCAGGGCCGCCGTGGTGAAGCTGGTGGCCATGGAGAAGAAGATGACCGTGCCGCCGTCCTTCACGGACAGCAGGGACGCCATCTCCGTGTTGCCCACGCTGGCGCAGTTCACCACCAGGTCGCAGAGCGGACCGCCCGTCGCCTTCTGCACCGCCTCCATCACGTCCACGCCCTGGGTGGCGTCCACCTTCAGCGCCTCGTCGCACAGGCCGATGGCGGACAGCGCATCCAGCGCCTTCTGGGAGATGTCCAGCGCCAGCAGCTTGCCCCGGCTCTCCAGGCTGCGGCGGGCCTGGGCCAGACACAGCGCGCCGCTCTTGCCCGCGCCCAGCACCGCCACCGTCATGCCCGGGCGCACGTAGCGCGCCACCAGCGCGGGCGCGCCGCACACGTCCAGCGCCGCCAGCGCCAGCGTGTCCGGCATGTCCTCCGGCAGCTTCGCGTAGATGCCGCTCGCGAAGATGAGCGCGTGGCCCCGGATGTCCACCCGGTCGATGTCCACGTGCACCGCCTTCACCTCTTCGATGACGAGCGGCGTGAGCGTCAGGCTCACCAGCGTGGCGATGCGGTCACCCTGCTTGAGCACGCCGTTGGCGGGGTGCTTCGCGCCCAGCTCCTTCACCCGGCCAATGAGCATGCCGCCCGAGCCGGTGACGGGGTTCTGCATCTTGCCGCGCTCCAGCACGATGTCCTGGATGCGCTGGGCGATGCGGCCGGGGTCGCCGCCCACGTCGTCTTTAATCTGCTTGAACGACGCGGCGTCGATGTTGAGGCTCTCCACGTCGATGAGCATCTCCGCCTCGCGACACGGCAGCGAGGGGTCCAGCTTGCGGGCGCGCTGCGGCAGCACGCCCTTCTCACCCACGACGCGCGACAGCCCGTACGAATCAGTGCCCATGGAGTTCCTCGTCAGTCCTGCGTCAGGCGCGGCACCAGCACCGCCAGCGAACGCTCGAAGCGGTACGACACGCCCGAGTGCCCGTCCTCGAACTCCTCGTGCGTCACGTCCACGCCCGCGGCCTTCAGGTCGTCGGCCACCATGCGCGCGCCCCAGCGCAGGTTGAACTCGTCGCGCGTGCCGGCGTCCAGGAACACGCCCTTGAGCTTGCGGAAGGAGTCCAGGAACTTGGGCACGAAGCGCACGGGGTCGTGCACCAGCCACCGGTTCCACACGTCCAGCCGCAGCTTCGCGTTCTGCTGATCGAAGGGCAGCTCCAGATTGAGCGGCTCGCCCTTCTTCGGCGAGTACGCCGCCGCCATGGCCAGGATGTTGATGACCGGGAAGTCGTCCCCGCGCATCTTGGTCTCACGGGCGCGCTGCCGCATCTCCGTCGCCCACGTCTCCACGCCGCCGGCCTTGAGCAGCGCGGTGGCCGCCTTGGGCAGGTCGGGCATGTAGCAATATTCGAAGTACGAATCCGGCGCGTGCGCGCCCACCAGGGAGAACAGCTCCGGGTGGTAGCGGCCCATCACCAGCGCGCCGTAGCCGCCGGAGCTGTGGCCCACCACCGCGCGCGACGCGGCCTTGGGCAGCGTGCGCCAGGTCTTGTCCACGAACCCGATGATGTCCTTGGCCAGGTAGTCGCGGTAGCGGCCAATGGCGTCGCTGTTCACCCACTGGCTGCCGCCCAGCTTCGTCCAGGCATCCGGGAAGACGCCGATGACGGGCGGGATGACGCCCTGCTCGATGAGGGCGTCCAGGCGGTCCGGCACGGACGGGGCGAAGCCGGACGCGTTCGTCCAGGAGGCGCCCGTCGAGCTGAAGGCATGCAGGAAGTAGACGACCGGGTAGCGCTGCGTGCCCGCAGCATAGCCCGGCGGCAGGTACACGGTGAGCCGGCGGCGGGCCGGATCCCCCAGCGGATTGTTCTCCAGCGCGGGCGACTGCACTTCGCGCGTCTCGAGCACTCCCTTCATCCCTGCACCCCTTTTTCGCGGTGCTCCGCGCGCGTCACGCGCTGGAGCCCGGTGGCTTGGCGAACAGCTTCATCACCTGCTGCAGATCCGCCCACGCATTGCGCTTCTCCGCGTTGTTGCGCAGCAGGTAGGCGGGATGGAAGGTGGGCATGAGCGGGATGCCCTCGTACTCACGCCAGGAGCCGCGCATGCGGGTGATGGCGGTGGTGTCGCGCAGCAGCGTCTGCGCCGCGAACTTGCCCAGCGCGACGATGGCCTTGGGTTGGATCGCCAACAGCTGCGAGCGCAGGAACGGTTCGCACGCGGCGATCTCGTCCGGCTCCGGGTTGCGGTTGCCCGGCGGGCGGCACTTCACGACGTTGCAGATGTAGACATCGTTCCGGGTGAAGCCCATGGCGGCGATCATCTTCGTGAGCAGATCGCCCGCCGCGCCCACGAAGGGCACGCCCTGGAGGTCCTCGTTCTCACCGGGGCCCTCGCCCACGAACACCAGGTTCGCGCGCGGGTTGCCGGAGCCGAACACGATGTTCTTGCGGCCCGTGCACAGCTTGCAGCGCCGGCAGTCGCCCAATTCGCGGCGGATCTGATCCAGCGTGGGCCGCTCCCCTTCCACCACGCCCGGCAGCGCGCCGTTGTAGCGGGGCGTCGCCCGGGGCACGTCCACGAGCATCCCCGGGGACGGCGCGGCCACGGCACGAGGCGCAGGAGCCGCCGCGGCTGGGGGCGCGGCGACGGGTGGACGGGGCGCGCCCAGGGGCTGCTTCATGGCGGCATGCAGCACATCCCGTGAAGGGGACTCCACCGGGG